>NZ_DJBE01000004.1:0-61434 GCF_002429925.1 Acinetobacter sp. UBA5984 | reverse complement strand
AATCTATTTCAGGACAAGACATCAAGATGAAGAATAAGAGCAGCATATGGAACTGATTTTTATTGCAGCATTATGTAGTGTTGCAGTCTCAATACTCTTAAAAATTGCTAAAAATAGAGGCATGAGTCCAATCCACATGATTAGCTGGAATTATGTCACAGCTAGCATATTGTGTTTTTTTTGGTTCAAACCAGACATCCAGCATATTTCCATGAGTCAGACTCCATGGCTATTGATTCTGGCGCTTGGCGTTTTATTACCGAGTGTATTTCTATTTCTGGCCAAATCATTACAAACAGCAGGAATCTTAAAAACTGAAATTGCCCAGCGATTATCAGTGGTATTATCACTGGCCGCTGCTTATTTCATTTTTCAGGAACAATTTAACCAGCTCAAGATACTGGGTATTGTCTTAGGCATAAGTTCCGTACTGTGCATTCTATTTTCACACCGTCAGGCATCAGAAAGCTCCAAGCAGGGAATGTTTTTTCTAGGCCTAGTGTGGTTTGGTTATGCACTGATTGATGTCTTATTGAAATATACGACCAGCCTCGGTTTGCAATTTGCTGTGGCACTGAACTTGATGTTTATCTGCGCCATGATTCTGTCGATGATCTATCTGCTGCTGCAATATCGTCATCTGGGTTCTGGCAAGGATATTAGTTTTGGTCTGTTATTAGGTGTGTTGAACTTTGCCAATATCGCCTTTTACGTCAAAGCCCACATGATGCTCAAAGATACACCAGCGATTGTATTCGCGGGTATGAATATTCTGGTGGTGATTTTTGGTGTGATTGCAGGTTTGCTCATCTTTAAAGAACGACTCAAACCTGCAAGTACGATCGGGCTGATTCTAGGCGTGATTAGTGTTGTTTGCCTAGCATATGCAATGTCTGTTTAACATAGGAAGATGCAAATTCAAGCGGATAACGTAACAGGTCTTCTTTTTCAGCCCGTCCAAGTAATAAGCCGGCCTGTTTGCAGTCTGGACAATGCGGATAACGATGCTGGGCATTAGCATAGTGATGTAAATAGATCTTATCGCAGTGTTTGCATTCGAATTTTAAAGAGCTGGCCGGTAAAACAGACATAGGTACCTCTAATTGTTATTCTAGTTGGATGTTTGGAGAATAAAGCAAAAATTAGGCCCGAATTAACAAGAAAAGGGGCACTAGGCCCCTTTTATAACATAAAATGCTTACAGTTTGGTGAAAATATCTTCAGCTTGCAGGCGGGATTTCGGCAATTTGGCATTGAAATCATTTTCACTGCGGTAACCNNCCCAGTGCAATAAAGGTCTGGTTTTCTGCCCAGCGCTGAATATCACCTTTTTCATTACGATAATAATGTACATAGCCGGTACGGGTATTCTTTTGACCTTCTTTGGCGCTCTCATCTTTAAAACGACCACTGAGATCATCACGATTTAACAGATTGTCCAGATGTAACTCGTCAATATCGGCTTTGGTACAAAATAAAATGGTATGTGAAGAGTCCAGCACTTTGGGAGCATTGTAGGCATAAGTTCCAACTAGTGCTTTGGCAATACGCTGTTTAGCGGCATCATTGTCGGCAATAAAAAAAATGCCAAGGCTGAATATTAATCGAAGATGGGGTCAGGCGTAAGATTTCTAATAAACGTTCAAATTGTTCTGCTGGAATCTTCTTGTTAGGGTCGTAAGCTTTAGTGGTATAACGGGTTTGAGCGATCTTGAGTAAATCCATTGATGGACTCCAATCTTTTGATAAGGCGTTTAGAAATATGCTTTAGGCATCTAGATTTTTCTGATCAAAAGATTATTACAATAAAAACATCATCGGCAAAGTCTATATTTATATAATCTTGAGTGAAATTTTATGAAAAACTAAGAGTTAAATCAGATAAAAAGCAAGCTTTTGTATATTGGCAGTTTCTGGTAACAGGAGTTTAATAAGAGCTTCAGGCAATAGCATGCAAGATAGGTGGGCCGATGCAATATACCAATTACTTTAAACGTAAATTAAAGACGCAGCAGCAAATTGGCTTGTGGGTCAGACTAGCTGAGGCGTATGGGACAGAAATTGCGGCAAATGCAGGCTATGACTGGCTCTTGATTGATGGTGAGCATGCCCCAAGCGATTTAAGAACAACGCTCTCTCAATTACAGAGTATCGCTGCTTATTCATCGCAAGCTGTAGTACGCCCCCCCAATAGGCAGTGTATAACTGATCAAGCAGTTACTCGGTATTGGCGCACAGACCTTATTGATTCCTATGGTAGAAACTGTGGAGCAGGCCGAATTAATGGTCAAAGCAGTCCGCTATCCACCAGAAGGAATTCGTGGTGTGGGTGCTACATTAGCACGTGCGACACGCTGGAACAGTATCCCGAATTATTACCAGACTGCTCATGAAAATATCTGTTTATTAATTCAGATCGAATCAGTGACAGGTCTAGAAAATCTGGATGAAATCCTCAAGATCGATGGGATTGATGGTGTATTTATTGGGGCGGTAGATCTTTCAACGACTATAGGCTATCAGGGGAATCCAAACCATCCTGAAGTACAAAAAGCAGTAGTAGATGCCATTCAGCGGATTCGTGCATCTGGTAAGGTTGCTGGGATTTTATCGACTCAGCATGAAGCTACTCAGAAATATCTGGCGCTTGGAACTGAGTTCGTTGCAGTGGGTGTTGATATCAGTGTGCTAATGAATTCGCTTCGTGAACTTTTGGCAAAATATAAACCTGATGCTGAAGTCATCAAGTCAGAAGGCGGTTATTGATCATAAAAATATCTGAGAGTCGTAAATTATGATTTCTCAATATTTATTACTTAAACAAAAGATATTTTATAAAAGCTCTGATTTGTCAGAGTTTTTTTTATCTACTTTAACTATAGTAATTTAAAAATAATATGGGTGGGGATTGAAAAATGAAACCAGAAGAAATTGATGTATTTTATGAGCAGCAAAAACAGATCCATGGGTAAAAAAGCAACAACGTTACCGTTTAGGGCAATGTATTTTATTCGTCTTTATGCTGATTTATATCTTAGTTACTGGATATCTGGCAGTTTTAAACTTTCTTGATTCAGGTGATTTGATCTCTGGCTTTAGTATCATGATGTTGATCGGTTTGTTTTATATGTTGAAATACTTCTTTACTGGACATTTAGATATGCGAAAAAGCATCTGAAAAATACCACTCTTGACATATGTCATTACAATGTAATTTTGCTATTTGGTCAAAAAAGAGTTATAAGATAATTACTTTAAAGCGAATACTGTTTTCGCTGGTTTATTTTTAGCTGATTGTGATACACGAACGACAGGTTTTCCTGTTAAAAAAACTCTAGCAAACCCAGAAATAAGATTTATTTTTAGTCTATAGCTCTCCTTGTTTAATCACAAAAAGCTCATATTATGAGTGAATATTTTGAAAAATTTAAATACATGGTCTATCGCGACCGCCATTAATGGTTGTGAAATTCAAGTCAAAGTTGTACCAATGCAACGCCAGCAAAATACCATCAATGGTATGATTATGGTCAATGTGGGCAAGATGATTGAACTTGAAAACGGTGAACAATATCCATTTAATCTGGATGGTAAAAGTTTCTATACTGGTTTTAACCAGTTATATCGTTTAAGTTAAATAAAATATAAAAAGCAACTGTTCGCAGTTGCTTTTTTTTATGGGTAATGCCAGATTTTTAGCTGAATGTTATGAATATCAATATCAGAGCTGTGCAGCTCTAAAATCTCAGCATAATCAGCTTTCCAATCTCCTAAAACAATTCTTTTTTTACCATTTACATCATGCATTGCTGCGCGGTGAGTATGTCCGTGAATCAGTACATCTGCTTCTTTGAGAGCAGCTTCTACCGCAGTTAGATTTACATCCATAACCTCATAGCTTTTCAATTGCTGTGCTTCATGGCTTTTCTTGCGGAAACCATTAGCGAGTCTGGTACGAAAGCTAAGTGGCATTTTTCTTAAAAAACCTAAAATCCAGGGATGGCGGATGACTTTTCTGAAACGCTGATAGGACACATCATCGGTACAGAGTGCATCACCATGTTCGATCCGATATCGGAGTGAACCTATATTTAAGCTGGTCATTTCAGGTAAAAGCTGTCCGGAAAATTGATCCAGAAAATCTTGGCCTAAGGCAAAGTCACGGTTACCGATGAGAAAATAGATTTGATTGCCGGCTTGATTAAACTGTTTTAAAGCACTGATGATTTCATCCAGCCAGGGAGCAGTGTAGTCATCTCCAATCCAGGCATTGAACCAGTCGCCCAAAATATACAGTTGGGTATTTTTATGCTGATAAGCTGCCAATAAATCTAAAAACCCCCGAACAAGTCGAGGGTGATCAGGTGACAAATGTAAATCTGAGATAAACAGATAGGTCACGAATCTTTTCCTTATTTTTTTAATCCCTCCCGACCTCCCTCTGTAAAAGTGAGGAGAAAAACCATCTTTAAAAATGGTGGTTCCCTCCTTTATTAAGGGAGGGTTAGGGAGGATTTAAAATTACTCAGAAATGATTTTTGCAGATTCGATCACAACGTTCTCTAAAGGAACGTCAGCGTGGTAGCCACGGTTCCCAGTGCGAACGCCTTTGATTGCATCAACAACGTCCATGCCTTCAACTACTTTACCAAATACGGCATAACCCCAACCTTGTGCAGTTTTGCCAGTGTGGTTAAGGAAAGAGTTGTTTTTCACGTTAATGAAGAACTGAGCAGAAGCAGAGTGAGGTGCTTGAGTACGTGCCATTGCAATGGTACCTACATCGTTGCTTAAACCGTTGTCAGCTTCGTTTTCAATCGCATCCCGTGTTGCTTTTTCTTTGAAGTTTTCATCCATGCCGCCGCCCTGAATCATGAAACCATCAATAACGCGGTGGAAAATTACGCCGTCATAAAAACCGTCACGTACATATTGCAAGAAGTTAGCTACTGTTTTAGGTGCTTTTTCAGCGTTTAATTCAAGAACAATACGACCTTTATTGGTGTTTAATTCGACTTGAGGAAAACTCATTGTGTAATCTCCTAATCATGGACTAATGCCATGGTTTTTTCTGAATGAAGGAAGCATAAGCAAACTACAATCGACAAGGCAAGCAAAAACATAATTTTCTTTGTTAAAAACATAAAAATCGTATCTTATTTATGCATTGATTTACAAAGTCATTTCTTCGAGATCATTCGTCTTTATAAAGCTTGTCTGACCCTAAGAGCATGCACTGATCTGTTGGCTCAGTCAAAAGCGGATATTTTACGATTTGGTAAGCTATTGTATTTTCCAATTTGAAAATGAACGAATTGAAATCAAATACCTAAGTTAACGGTTGAGAGATCATTCACCTATAGTTAAACTAAAGAACCTTTATTTAGTGAATACAGTTAGGCCGCGTGAGCTACTGCATATTCATTAATCCCTTTTTAACTTTAGAAGTGAATGATTAATCATGAAGCCAAATGATGTTGTGACGTCTCTGCCCGACAACCCGACCCAAAATAAGAATGCAGTCGATTCAGCGCAGCAGCAGGAACAACAACCAGGCTTAGACTTTGTACGTCAGGTGATTACTGACGATCTAGCAGCTGGCCGTACCCAGCAAGTGGTCACCCGTTTTCCGCCTGAACCAAATGGTTATTTGCATATTGGTCATGTTAAAGCGATCTGCCTGAACTTTGGTATTGCTGAAGAATTTGGTGGCCTGTGCAACCTGCGTTTTGATGATACCAACCCCGATGCAGAAGAGCAGGAATATGTGGATGGTATTGCCAATGATGTGAAATGGCTGGGCTTCCAGTGGAATGGTGAACCACGCTATGCATCAAGTTATTTTGACCAGTTATATGCATGGGCAATTCAACTGATTGAACAGGGCGATGCCTATGTGGATCTACAAACTCCGGAAGAGATCAAGCTAAACCGCGGTAACTTCGTAGAGCCAGGTAAAAACTCGCCACAACGCGATGCGACTGTGGAAGAAAACCTTGAGCGTTTCGAAAAAATGCGCACTGGTGAATATGCTGAAGGCGAAGCGGTATTGCGTGCCAAGATAGATATGAACTCGCCAAATGTGCATATGCGTGATCCGATTCTGTATCGTATTCTGCATTCTGCGCATCACCAGACTGGCGATAAATGGAAAATTTATCCAATGTACGACTATGCGCATCCATTATCAGATGCGATTGAAGGCATTACACACTCACTTTGTACACTGGAATTCCAAGATCACCGTCCATTCTATGACTGGGTGGTGGAAAAAGTTAAATCGCCATCTGTGCCACGTCAGTACGAATCTAGCCGCCTGAATGTTGATTACACCATCACTTCTAAACGTAAGCTGCGCAAGCTGGTTGAAGGTGGTTATGTCAATGGGTGGGATGATCCACGTATGCCGACTGTTGTGGGTATGCGCCGTCGTGGTTTCACCCCTGAAGGTCTGCGTGATTTCTGTAAGCGTGTAGGTGTGTCTAAAGTCGATGGCAGTATCGTTGATGTAGCAATGCTTGAATATTGCATCCGTCAATCTTTAGAAAATACTGCAGCTCGCGGTATGGCAGTATTGAATCCATTAAAAGTGACTTTAACCAATCTGCCAGCGGATATGGATCTTACTCATTCACGTCATCCAAACGTGGATATGGGCGAACGTATTATTCCGCTCACTTCAGAAATCTATATCGACCGTAAAGACTTTGAGGAAGAGCCACCTAAAGGCTTCAAACGTCTGATTCTGGGCGGTGAAGTGCGTCTTCGTCATGCTTATGTCATCAAATGTGATGAAGTGATTAAAGATGCGAACGGTGAAGTAGTTGAACTGAAGTGCTCAATCGATCCTGAAACTTTAGGTAAAAATCCTGAAGGCCGTAAGGTAAAAGGTGTGATTCACTGGGTATCTGCAAGCAAAGGTGTTCCTGCTGAAGTTCGCATTTACGATCGTCTGTTCACTGAATCTGATCCAGAAACTGGTGATGACTTCCTGGCGAATCTGAATCCTGAATCATTGAAAGTGGTTCAAGCAGTTATTGAGCCTGCACTGGCTCAAGCAAAACCGGAAGATCGTTTCCAGTTTGAACGTGAAGGCTATTTTGTAGCGGATCAATATGATCATACAAGCAACAAACCAGTATTCAACCGTATCCTGGATTTGAAAGACAGCTTTAAACCTGGCAAATAATTTAAGCTAAATCTCTAAAAAGCCCAACTCAGGTTGGGCTTTTTCAATCGTGGCAGGGAAGAATGAATGATTGTTCGTGATAAAAGTAATAGCTTTAGTCTGCTGTTTGCATGGCATGGCACAATTTTGCCTAAAGTTTTGCCTGCCTTGGGGCTGGTAATTTTTCTTTCAGGCTTGCTAGTTTATCTGCGTCAGGCGCATTTTTTTAGCTTTCCTGCAGTGCCAGCCATTGGCTTTACCATCTTCGGGGTGATTCTGTCGATCTTTCTCAGCTTTCGTAATACCGCCTGTTATGACCGCTGGTGGGAAGGACGCAAGCTGTGGGGAGCGCTGATTGCTACGACACGTCATTTATGTCGTGATAGTTACGTCCTTGATGATCAGTCACGTGAAATCCTGTTGTATCGAATGATGCTGTTCACTCATTTATTACGTGACCGTTTGAGACAGCAACAGCAAAGTATTCAGCATTACCAGGCCCACACTAGTTTTGAAGCTGCTACATATGAACAATTGCCCACGCATATCAATGCATCACAATGGGTACTGGAACAGATCCAGAAAGATTTGGTTCTGCTCTATAAACAGGGCAAAATCACAGATATTATTTATAATAACCTGAATCAGCATACAGTGACTTTAGGCGATATACAGGCGGGTTGTGACCGGATCCTGTCGACGCCGTTACCATTTTCCTATTCGGTGCTGTTGCATCGTGCTGTTTATTCTTTCTGTTTTATCCTGCCATTTAGTCTGGAAGCCAGTCTTGGTTTATGGACTCCGATTCTAGTCGGCCTGATTGCTTATATGCTGTTAGGGTTAGATGAGCTGAGTGCGGAACTGGAAGAGCCTTTTGGGCTTCAGGATAATGATCTGCCTTTAGACTCTATTGTGAGATTGATCGAACGTGAAACCCTGAGTTCTTTAGGACAAGAACTACCTGAAGCGATTAAAGTCCAAAAAGCTTATTTAACTTAGGTTTAAACTGATTTTATTGAAAGGCTAATCATTAAATAAATCAAATTTTATTGAAAGGCTAATCATTAAATAAATCAAATGAAAGTCATCTTATTTTTAAATTATTTTTGAATAGCTATCTTAAAAACTTTAATAGCAAGAAACTAAAACCTTAACGATGTTTTAAATGATTACCAAGATCTGGGCTATTGTTTTTGACCTGCTCATGTAGCTCACGATATCGCTCTAAACGTTGTTTGGCCTTGTCACGAAGCTTTTTCTTGATATAGAGGGCTAGAGCGAAACAGGTGGTCGTCAAGGTCAGGAAAAGGCTATTCATAAAGCTCATCATGGAGCTGATATAACCGATCGTCGTCAGACGGTTCATCATCTGAATGACTTGCGGGCTGCTTTCTACACCAGTGATTGCCCAAGTACAGAGATGTTCACAATTATTAATAATCAGGTGATAGTTATTTTCATGCATTCTGGAACGCATACGACGAACCACTTTACGGCCTTTGTATTTTGCTGAAGCATAATACTGGATCTGAATCGGTTTGCCGTTGCTGAATTTCTCAATTGAGGTGATTTCAATTGGATGCTTCTTAAATAAATGTGCAAAACCGGAATAGTGGATGACACGACCACGCCCGGCATAAATCCCGTGATGAGTATAACCGAAATGTTTAACCATAAGATGCGCACCTATGGGAAACCGTTTAGTTCGCTGCATGTAAAGATTAAGCCATTTAACAACAAGTGTATTTTAAACAGCAAGTGTACTGTTTTTTTGTGAATTAATCGATGTTTTAGGGCTTAATTCTATCCAGAATTCGTTATCTAGACAGTCATTCTTAAATTTCTTGAATCTTATAAATGCTGTATGTGAACTGATTAAGGCAGACCTAAAATTATAATATTTAAATAGCCTAAGCAAAGATGAAAGCCACTAATCTGCATATTTGAAAAGAAATAAAGATATAGACACTTAGGTTTAGATATAAGGAGTAGGTTCCATTTGATTGAAAGCAGAGAGGGGTAGGCAAAAATCCAAATGATAGATATAAAAAAAAGCATTTGCGTATGCAAATGCTTTTTATCAAGACCTAAGCTGCTTATTGCAGCGGCAGGTGCTGAAGTTCATTGAGTTCTTTACGGCTGTAACCGCGAGAAGCTAGAACTTTTTTGATTCCTATAATGATATCTTCATCAGTTGCTTTAGACAGTGCTTCAAGGAGCTGTTCATTTGTCTTGCAAGAGCAATCATTTTCAACACAAGCAATCTGGTTCTTGTGTTCATTTTGTTGTTCATCTGAAAACAACTTCTGCCAGAAACTCATAGAGCCTTCATACACAACCTAACATAGGGTGAAATATATCCAATTTAATAAATAAAGCAATAGGACCTATGTGATAAAAGCAGCAGTCAGTATTTTAAATTTTCGATTGTAGAAGAGATTTTAAACGATATTATTTGATTGAAACAAGATAATTCATGGATAAGTTACTAATTTTATGTATAAAAAATGGAGCTAACAAAAGCTCCATTTATGTAACAAAAAAATAAATTGAAACAATATTTTTAGCGTTTTTCCAGTAGTACTCCGGACTCTACATGATGGGTATAAGGGAACTGATCGAATAGGGCAAACTTGGTAATTTTATGGGTTTGGGACAGTTGTTTCAGATTGTCATGTAATGTGTCCGGATTGCAAGAAATGTAGATGATTCGTTCAAAGCGCTGTAGCAGTTTCAGTGTTTCATCATCGATCCCTGCACGTGGGGGATCGACGAATACCGTATCGAAGTCATAAGTTGACAGGTCAATATTGGCTTCTTGTAGACGGCGGAAAGTACGATCACCATTAAAAGCTTGTGTAAATTCTTCCGCAGATAGACGTGCTACCTGAATATTGTCGATACCGTTCTGCTCGATATTCCATTCAGCCGCATACACAGATGACTTGGCCAACTCAGTTGCCAATGCACGACGGAAACGGGTAGACAATGGCAGGGTAAAGTTACCATTGCCACAGTAAAGCTCTAACAGGTCTTTATCAGACTGCTGCGCGGCATTACATGCCCATTCCAGCATTTTCTGGCAGACTTGTGCATTCGGCTGGGTGAAGCTACTTTCGATCTGTTTGTACTGATATTTGCGGTCAAATACACTGAGTTCCTCTACGACAAACTCATCGCTCAAGACAAATTTCTGGCCACGGCTACGACCAATCAGCTTGATCTTTAATTTTTCAGCTAGTGCTTTAGCTGCAGGTTCCCAGCTTTCATCCAGCTTGCGGTGATAGATCAGGGAAACCAGTACTTCACCTTTGAGTGTTGCCAGGAAATGCACTTCAAATAGGCGGTGACCCAGAGTTGCATCGGCTTTGAAGGCTTCTAGTAATTGCGGCATTAAGTCATTAATACTGCGGTCAGCCACAGGGAATTCATTAATACGGATCACTTTCTTATTATTGTTCTCATCACGCTCAAACATGGCATAGAACAGGTCATCTTCAGTATGCCAGATCCGGAATTCAGCACGCATGCGATAGTACTGTTCAGGCGACTCAAATACTTCAAGGGCAGGTGGTTGATATTCGGCAAATTGCGCGCTAATGCGTTCAACTTTGGCATCCAGTTGTTGCTGATAAGATGAGGTCATATGCAGTAAAAAATCGCAAATATTTTGAAAGCCAAGATGGTAGCAAAAATTTGCTGTTCTGCCTAAGACTATTCAGGGAAACAGGTTGGAAAAGCAGTAAAAAAAAGGCCAAATCTTCAAAGGGGAGAGATTTGGCCATAAGAGGAAAGGGATTAAAATAATCTCAGTACTAAAGCTTTTTACAGACCTGACATGGTCATGAGACTGGCATTGCCACCTGCAGCTGCGGTATTGATACTGATTGCACGTTCAATTACGAAACGCTCCACTGGAATCTCATAATCTCCTGAGCTTAAATGCGTGATACCTACAATAGCTCCTTGTCGTCTTGCAATACGTTGCTGCAAATCCATCAATGCAGAGGTCTCGCCATGATGCAGTACAGCTTCAAAATCACCTGATTCAATATCCTTGATAACTTTAATGGCCTTCACCACACTCGCGGGCATACTTTGCAGATACTTGAGTATAAAAGTATTGTCTGCCAGTACAGCCGGACGGCTACCGACCGATAAAATTGACAAGATTTGCTGAATCTGATCCATATCATTTTCTGCTAGTGATAACACACTCTCACGCGGCAAGATCATGTACTGGTTTTCTTCACCCGTTGGACCTTGTAGGCTAAAGCTATGTACCGTTGTAATCTGAGCAGGAGCTTGCAAAGAAACTCTTGGGAAAGTCTTGTTTACCCAGGCCTTAAAGTCCTCTAACACCGGATTTCCAAAGGAAGCTTGGGCAGGCTGCATGGCATAAGGCTGAGCCAGTTTCTTCTCAGACACCTGATGCATTAAACGGTAGATATAAAGTGGACCGCCAGCTTTAGGACCAGTCCCAGACAGACCTTCACCACCGAAGGGTTGTACACCCACCACAGCACCGACAATATTGCGGTTGATATACAAGTTCCCGACATGCGCTTTTGAAATCACGGTTTGCATGGTTTCATCAATCCGGGTATGTAGGCCCATGGTTAGGCCATAACCTTTACTATTGATCTGATCTAGAAGTTGTGGCAGCTCACCGGCTTTATAGCTAATCAGATGCAGCACTGGACCAAAGACTTCACGTTCAAGATCATTCAAATTCGGCAGTTCAATCAAAGTTGGTGGGATGAAGGTACCTTGAGCTAGATCAAAAGCATCCTGATTAAACATTAGTTGATGAACTTTATGACCTTTACTGCGCATCTGCTCAATATGTTCCTGGATGTTTTGCTGTGCTTCGGCATCAATCACAGGACCGATATCCATTTTGAGTAGAACCGGATTACCGACTCGCAATTGCTGCATTGCACCTTTTAGCATCTTACGTACGGTATCTAGATTATCTTCCTGTACGCAGAGCACACGCAGGGCAGAACAGCGCTGACCAGCACTGTCAAAGGCTGAGTTAACTACATCCAGCACAACCTGTTCGGTGAGCGCAGACGAATCTACGATCATGGCATTCTGACCACCAGTTTCGGCAATTAAAGTGACGCTTTCGCCAAACTGATTCAGGCGTGCTGCGACAGTTTTTTGCAGAATCTTCGCTACTTCGGTTGAACCGGTAAACATGATGCCCTGGATGCGTGAATCTTGGCTGAGTTGAGCACCAATGGTTTCACCACGACCCGGTAATAATTGCAGTACATCTTGTGGAATACCCGCTTCCCAGAGAATCTGCACAGCTTGAGCGGCAATCAACGGAGTCTGTTCAGCAGGTTTTGCGATGACTGTATTGCCAGCAACCAATGCCGCCGAAATCTGTCCGGTAAAGATCGCTAACGGGAAGTTCCAAGGACTAATGCAGAGTACAGTTCCTAAAGGCTGAATATGTACATCATTAGACAGGTCCAGCATCTGGCCAGCATAGTAGCGTAGGAAGTCAATCGCTTCACGAACTTCGGCAATCGCATTGGCATAGGTTTTACCGGCTTCACGAGACAGTAGAACCATCAGTGGCAGTAAACGTTGTTGCATCAGGTCGGCGGCTTTGTTTAGGCAAGCAGCACGTTCATTCTTTGGCAGATTACTCCAAAAACTTTGTGCATTCACTGCCTGAGTCAGGGCAATTTCTGCCTGTTCAGTGGTGGCTTCATAGACAGTACCAACAACGTCCTGATGCTGTGCTGGATTGATAATCTGTACTGGATGACTACTATCGATTTCTGAGAAAGCAGTACCCATTGCAGCAGCCTGGAATTGACTATTCGCTAAGTCTGTTGCAACTTCATTTAAGGCTTGCAGGTTTGCATCATTGGCCAGGTCCAATCCGGACGAATTTGATCGCAGAGCACCGTATAAATCTTTTGGATAAGGGATTTTCGGATGTTTAGCACCTAAGGCATTTTCCTGTTGGGCTGCTTTTAAAATGGTTTGACGTGGATTCTCAATCAGGTCTTCGACTTTTAAATTTTTGTCGGCAATGCGATTCACGAATGAAGTATTGGCGCCATTTTCTAACAGACGACGCACCAGATAAGCCAGTAGAGTTTCATGGTTCCCGACAGGTGCATAGATCCGGCATGGAACACCGAGTTTTCCAGCAGCTTTGTCACCCACCACATTTTCGTATAGTGGTTCACCCATGCCATGCAGACACTGGAATTCGTATTGACCGGTATAATAACGTTCTGGATTGGCTAGTTGGTAAATAGTGGCAACAGTCTGCGCATTATGCGTCGCAAATTGCGGGTAGATATAGTCCGGTTCTGCTAATAGTTTTCGTGCACAGGCAATATAGGATAGGTCAGTATGCACTTTACGGGTAAATACCGGATAATCTGACATGCCTTCAATTTGAGCTTTCTTGATTTCGCTATCCCAGTAAGCGCCTTTCACCAGACGAATCATCAGGCGTTTCTGGCTGCGTTTAGCCAGATCAATGATGTAATCCACGACATAGAAGCAGCGTTTCTGGTAAGCCTGAATCACGAAACCAATGCCTTTCCAGTTATTGAGTTCAGGTTCAAAACACAGGCGTTCTAAAAGCTCTAAGGAAATTTCCAGACGCTCGGTTTCTTCCGCATCGATATTCAGACCGATATTGTACTTTTTCGCCAGAACCGCCAGATTCAGTACTTTGCTATACAGTTCATCATTCACACGATCCATCTGTGAGCGTTGATAACGTGGATGCAGCGCAGACAGTTTAATGGAAATACCCGGGCCGTTATAAACATCTTTATCTGTTGATGCCTGACCGATGGCATGAATTGCATTTTGATAATCCTGATAATAACGTTCTGCATCCGGATCGGTTAGTGCTGCTTCACCCAGCATGTCATAAGAATATTGGAAACCTTTTTCTTCCAGACGTTCGGCATTTTTCAGTGCTTCATCAATGGTTTCGCCAGTCACAAACTGTTCACCCATCATACGCATCGCCACATCGACCGCCTTGCGGATAATGCCACGGCCACTGCGTGCCAAAAGGCCAGTTAACAGACTTGACAGGCTTTTCTGTTGTGGGGTTTCCATCAGCTTTCCGGTCAGCATCAGTCCCCAGGCCGCAGCATTGACAAACATCAGCTGGCTTTGCCCGAGATGTTCTTTCCAGTTGCCCTGATTGATCTTGTCACGAATCAGCAGGTCGCGGGTCGCCGTATCCGGAATACGCAGCAAAGCTTCTGCCAGACACATCAATGCGATACCTTCCTGAGAAGACAGCGAAAATTCCTGTAATAGCCCTTGTACAATGCCGGCCTTGCCACCTGAACCTTTACGTTCACGCAAGGAATGCGCCAGATCAAAAGCCAGGTTTTGGATTTTGTCCGTCAGTTCAGAGGAAATTTCACTATGTTCCAGCAGGGTTTCCACGCACTCGGATTCTGCACGTCGCCATGCAGAATTAATGCGCTGTTCATATTCATTTTTATCCTTAAATTCAGCAATATAATTCGACTGCTGCATGGCATTCGAGTGCGAATTTGGGCGTAGGGTGGTGGACATAGTGACTTCCTGTACTGCGTCAAACGGTTCTTTGAGTTGAATGAGTTTTAATCTATAATCCCAAAATAATTGACGAATATCTCACTATAGTTTGTATCATTTTTAGAGAATAATGCTAATGAATAGCCCTTATTTAAGCCTTGACCGAATAGATATTCGCATCCTTGATTTGCTGCAGTCTGAATCGAAAATTTCCAATATTAAACTGGCAGAAATGGTGAATCTATCACCAACTGCGGTACTGGCGCGTGTACAAAAACTAACCAAGGAGGGATTTATTCTCGGTTATGAAGCGCGGCTCAATCCAATTATGCTGAATAACGGTTTTGTGGTCTTTGTCGAAATCCTGCTGGATAAAACCACACCGAATGTATTGGAAGAATTTTCCGAGGCGGTACAGCATATTCCCGATATTGTGGAATGTCATATGATCAGTGGAGGCTTTGATTTCGTAGTGAAAATTCGCTGTGCCAATATGGATGAATTCCGAAAAATCTCCGGTGATATTTTGTGGCAATTACCGGGGGTAAAAGAAACCCGTAGTTATCCGGTCATGGAAGTGATCAAGGAAACCCAGCAGATCAAGTTGAAAATGCCGGCTAAAGCTAAGGTATAAATTCAGACAAAACAAAAGGGACATAAAGTCCCTTTTTAATTTGAAATAGAAAGATTATTTATTCATTTCAGCCATTTCTTTTTGATATTCAGCTTTCGCCAGTTCAAAACGATTAACGACATCGTGACTTGGCGCTTTATCCAATAGGCTCACAATCACAATACTTAACGCTGCCAGAATAAAGCCCGGGATAATCTCATATAGACCGGTATCACCCATATAATTTTTCCAGGCAATTACGGTTACAGCACCAACTACCATTCCGACAATCGCGCCATTGAGGGTCATGCGTTTCCAGAACAATGAGAAAATGATCAGTGGACCAAAGGCAGCACCAAAGCCAGCCCACGCATAAGCCACCAGACCCAGAACTTTACTATTCGGATTAATGGCCAAGGAGATTGCAATCAAGGCAATCACAATCACCATGCCACGACCGACCCAGATCAATTCTTTTTGCGACGCATTTTTACGTAGGAAACCCTTATATAAATCTTCAGTCAGGGTAGTGGAGCAGACCAGCAACTGACAGCTCAATGTACTCATAATCGCAGCCAGAATTGCCGCCAATATAATGCCTGCAATCCAGGGATTAAACAGAATTTTAGTCAGTTCCATAAACACGGTTTCAGGATTCTGGTTCACGATTGCAGCAGCTGGCAAATCAGGATTTGCCGCAAAATAAGCAATTCCGATATAGCCCGCAGACATCGCACCCACCAGACACAGAATCATCCAGGCCATCCCGATCCGGCGTGCAGCAGGAATGGTTTTAACCGAATCTGCCGCCATAAAGCGCACCAGAATATGTGGCTGACCAAAATAGCCTAAGCCCCAAGCTAGGCTGGAAATAATCGCCACAAAACTTAGACCTTCCAGCATATTAGAGGCTTGTGGACGGGCGGTTTCTAATAGAGCACCTACTTGTTGAGCATTATCACTCAATGCCAAATAGGTAATGATCGGTGTAATGAGCAGGGCAAAGATCATCAATCCTGCCTGGAAAGTATCGGTCCAACTGATTGCCAGGAAGCCGCCAATACACACATATAGAATCGTAGCCACTGCACCAAGCCAGAGCGCCGTGGTGTAATCCCAGCCAAACAGGCTTTCGAACAGACGTGCACCTGCGACCATGCCGGAAGCACAGTAAATTGCAAAGAACACCAAAATCACAATGGCTGATAGTAAGCGTAAAATCCGTTTCTTATCCGCAAAACGGCTGGTGAAATAATCCGGCAGGGTCAGGGCATTGTTCTGGTACTCGGTATGCGCCCGTAGACGGCCAGCAACCAGTAACCAGTTCAGCCAGGCGCCAATAATCAGGCCAATCGCAATCCAGACTTCAGACAGGCCAGACAGATAAATGGCTCCGGGTAAACCCATCAGCAACCAGCCGCTCATATCGGAAGCACCTGCGGAAAGCGCAGTCACTACACTGCCCAGACTTCGCCCACCCAGAATATATTCATCAAAATTGGACGTCGCACGATAGGCGTATAAACCGATCCCAATCATGGCGACGATATAAAACATAAAAGTAATCAGTGTCGGGTTTAGCGAGCTCATAGGCAGAGTATCCTTAAATTTTGAACATCATCATCCGGGATGATTTTTTGAACTGCGTTTACAGGGCAGTGATTCAAACACGGTTTAAAAATTACACTCTGTAACAGTTGATCAGCTTTTATGTATATTTTGTGTAAATTAATGGTTTTCTCATAAAAATGCAGAATTAGTAGAGGGTCGTAAAATGCAAAGTTACACATGGTTTTGAAGAAAAATAGGTAATTTTAATAAACGGTTAAATTCATTGAAATTTTGTATTTTAATTACACAAATTTACAAAACTAACAACAAGCTCGAATTAGTCATATTTTGTTTCAAATCCTGCTTAAATCCCTTCTATTTGTTTTTAGAGCCTCTCTTCATAGTGCAGTAATGCCATTCTGAATGGCGCATCATCGCTAAGAGTAATATGACATGGACAATATGTTGCAAATAGAATCAAGCCGAATTGAACAGGATTTATTGGGTAAGAAGCAGATTCCCCAGCACAGCTATTATGGTATTCATACTTTGCGTGCGATTGAAAATTTTCAGATTTCAGGTCTGGCAGTAGGCCAGCAAGCACACTTTATTCGCGCATTGGCGCAAGTTAAAAAAGCAGCAGCACAAACAAATTTACATTTTCAGAAAATATCAGAACAACAAAGTACTGCTATTCAACAAGCCTGTGATGAGTTGATTCATCAACCTCAGGATTGGCAGGAAGCATTTCCGCTTGATCCTTATCAGGGGGGAGCCGGTACTTCTATTAATATGAATGCGAATGAGGTTATTGCAAATCGGGCGCTAGAATTGCTCGGGCATCGTAAAGGCGATTACCATATCTTGCATCCGAATGATCATGTGAATACTTCGCAATCGACCAATGATGTCTATCCCACGGCACTACGTCTAGCGACATATACACGTCTGGATGAACTGCTTCATGTACAAAAATCGTTGATTGATACTTTATATAGCAAGGCATCAGAGTTTCAGTATGTGATCAAGATGGGGCGTACCCAGTTACAGGATGCGGTTCCAATGACCCTGGAACAGGAATTCCGTGCTTTCGCGACTCTATTAAANNATTGGAACCGGCGTGAATACTCCTGATGGTTATGCCAAACATGCAGTACACACTTTAGCGAAAATTACTGGCCTACCTTTAAAAGGCGCGGAAGATTATGTCGAAGCGACCAGCGATTGTGGTGTGTTTATTATTCTATCGAGTAGTCTGAAACGTCTGGCCGTTAAATTATCCAAGATCTGTAATGACTTGCGTCTTTTGAGTTCTGGCCCACGTACCGGTCTGGCAGAAATCCGTTTGCCAGAATTGCAGGCAGGTTCTTCTATCATGCCAGCCAAAGTCAATCCGGTTATTCCAGAAGTAGTCAATCAGATTGCATTTCGCGTGATTGGCAATGACTTGACTATAACGATGGCAGCAGAAGCAGGGCAATTACAGCTCAATGTCATGGAACCGGTCATTGCAGTATCCTTAAATGAATCCATCCAATTATTAACTCAAGGTATGCAGACCCTACAACAAAAATGTATTGCCGGGATTCAGGCCAACGAACAGAACTGTTTAAATGCAGTGATGCGTAGTATCGGGATTATCACCTTACTGGAGCCACTTTTAGGTCATGCCACTTGCGATGAAATTGGCAAGCAATGTATTCGTGAAAATAAAACTGTACCCGAAGTGGTGCTGGAGCTGGGTTTGTTGAGTAAAATTCAGCTGGATGAAATCTTTGCCTTTGAAAATTTGGTTTCAGAAGTCCCAATGATGAATCAATGGGAACAGGTATCCTGAAAGCTTAAAGATGAGCCGAATATAGATTCGTGCTGATTTTAACCATTTGCCTCAAATCCCGTCTGTGGGTTTGGGGCATTTTCATCTAGACTATATCGATCATACGATGAATTGAGTGTATAGCATGTTTGATAAAATCAGTAACTTATTTAAATCAAACAAACCTGATCCGGCTCAGGCTTTTTTGGAAGAGAATCATATCCAATATATAGAAGGGACTGGTTATATTGTGGATGGGATTAATTTAAATCAGGAGCTGGGTGAGCGGCTGGAATACTTGTCTAACCGACGTATGAAAACATTTGATGATTTAAAATCGCTATATTCAACTGCAATGATCATTAATGAAAAAATTGATCTGGAAATTGCCAATCAACGTTTTAATGCAAGATTAGGAAATACTGAAGAAAACTTGCTGCAATTTAAATTGATTGTGAAAAAGTTAAATGACTATTATCGTAACTTTTTACGCGACAAAAAATAGATGAATCATAGGCTGATTTTATCCTGTGCAGTCAATCTGTAACGACTGCATAAAAATAACGAAATAGCACCAGATCATCGTGATAGTATAAGCTTCATGTTGTTTAGACTTTAAAGCTATATACATGTTCCAACAAGAAATTTCCCAACTTAATTTACCCAAGCTCAAGGCAGGCGAGAAACGCTGGTTAGGCAATCTGCAAGGCTCGTCTACTGCATTATTGCTGAAAGAAATTATCAAGCAGCAATCGCGCCTATTTGTTATTGTTGCACGTAATAACCAGCATTTGGGTCAACTGGAAAGCGAACTGGAATTTTATGGGATTAAACCAACCATATTTCCAGATTGGGAAATTTTGCCTTATGACCGTCTGTCACCGCATCAGGATATCGTTTCCGAACGTCTGGCAATTTTATCTAATATGCCTCAAAGTGGCGTATTGTTGCTGGCAGCTTCTACATTGGCACAGCGTGTTGCACCTACTTCATGGGTGCTGGGTGAACACTTCGATATTCGAGTTGGACAAAAGCTGGATCTGGAACAGCAAAAGAAAAAACTGATTCAGGCTGGTTATCATCTGGTCGATACCGTTTATGACCATGGTGAATTTGCAGTTCGCGGTAGCATTATCGATATATATGCTTCAGGTCAGGATGCACCGATCCGGATTGACCTGTTCGATGACGAAATTGAGACCCTGAAATTTTTTGATCCGGAAACCCAGCGTACTACGCAAACTCTAGAACAATTTACGGTATTACCCGCACAAGAATTTCCCCTTAAGGAAGGTCGTGCTACTTTCCGTGACCGTTATGCAGAATTTTTCCCGACAGCTAATCCAAAGAAAAATCCAATTTATCAGGATGTGATGGATGGCATTGCTTCACCTGGAATTGAGTTCTACCAGCCTTTATTCTTTAGTCATGAAGCGATGCAAGAGCAAAGTACCTTGATTTCGTATTTACCAAAGAATGGCATTGTAATTACAGATAAGGCATTAGAGCAGAGTTTAGAACAGTTCTGGCAGGACGTAACTCGCCGTTATGAAGATCGCCGCCATAATATTGATCAGCCGATTCTGCCGCCTGAAGCACTGTTCTGTCCGACCAATCTGCTTTTAGAACAGCTAAATCAGTTTAGTCGCATCATTGCGGCACAAGAAGCTTTTGATGAGAAAGCCGGCGTGATTAATCTGGATACCCAGTTACCACCACGCTTGCCTGTTGATCCAAAACGTGAAAAGCCCTTTACCGAAGTCAAAAAATATATTGATGCGGCCAATCATCCGGTTTTACTGGTCGCTGAAAGTGCCGGTCGGCGTGAAACCTTAAAAGATGCGCTGCGTCCAAGTCTGGGTGATATTCCGACCGTAGAAAACTTCGATGCTTTTGTTGAATCTCTGCATGCGATTGCGATTACCAGTGCACCATTAGAACGTGGTCTGGTTCTGACAAATCGGATCAGTGTGATCTCGGAAAATCAGCTCTATGAACATCGTGTAGTTCAACGTCGTCGCAAGCGTCAGCAGGAAGTGTCAGAAGAATTCCTGATCCGCAGTCTGACCGAGCTGAGCATTGGTGCGCCAGTGGTACACATTGATTATGGTGTAGGACGTTATGCAGGCTTAATTACTTTAAGTATTGATGATCAGGATCATGAATTTCTGCAACTGGATTATGCAGAAGGTGCTAAAGTCTACGTGCCGGTGACTAACCTGCATCTGATCAGCCGCTATAGTGGCGGTGATCCAGATCTGGCACCTTTACATAAACTGGGTACAGATGCCTGGAATAAAGCCAAGCGTAAAGCTTTGGAACAGATTCATGATGTCGCAGCCGAGTTATTACATATTCAGGCACGTCGTTCATCTAAACCAGGTATCAGTTTTGAGGTTGATCAAAGCCTGTATATGCAGTTTGCTAGCGGCTTTGCCTATGAAGAAACACCGGATCAGGCCAATGCGATTGAAGCCACGTTATATGATATGCAACTGGCCAAACCAATGGACCGTCTGGTCTGTGGTGATGTCGGGTTTGGTAAAACTGAAGTCGCCATGCGTGCAGCCTTTGTCGCAGTACAGAATAATCGCCAGGTTGCGGTATTAGTACCCACTACTTTGCTGGCACAGCAGCATTATGAATCTTTTAAAGACCGTTTTGCAGATTGGCCTGTACGCATTGAAGTACTTTCCCGTTTCGGTTCTTCTAAAGCGCATACCAAAACCATTGAAGACCTAGCAGATGGCAAAGTTGATATTGTCATCGGCACCCATAAGCTTTTACAGGAAAATGTCCAGTTCCATAATCTGGGACTGATGATTGTCGATGAAGAACACCGTTTCGGGGTGCGTGATAAGGAACGTATTAAGGCTTTGCGTGCCGATGTTGATATGCTGACCCTAACAGCAACGCCAATTCCACGTACACTGAATATGGCCTTTAGTGGAATGCGTGATCTGTCGATTATCGCGACGCCACCAGCACGCCGTCTGGCTGTAAAAACTTTTGTGCAGGAACATACCAGCGACACCATTCGAGAGGCGATTCTGCGTGAATTGCTGCGTGGTGGTCAGGTCTATTTCCTGCATAATGAAGTCGATACCATTGAACGTGCTGCAGAAAATATCCGGAATCTGGTGCCGGAAGCACGTGTCATTGTGGCACATGGGCAAATGCGTGAACGTGAGCTTGAGCAGGTCATGCAGCAGTTCTATCACAAGGAATACAATGTCCTGGTGTGCTCGACTATTATTGAGACCGGGATTGATGTGCCGAATGCCAATACGATTATCATTGAGCGGGCAGACAAGCTCGGTCTTGCACAGTTACACCAGTTGCGTGGTCGGGTTGGGCGTTCGCATCACCAGGCTTATGCCTATCTGTTAGTGCCATCCCTAAAAGCCTTGAAAGGTGATGCAGAAAAACGTCTGGAAGCGATCCAACGTGCCTCGACTTTGGGTGCAGGCTTTATGCTGGCCACCGAAGATCTGGAAATTCGCGGTGCAGGTGAACTTCTAGGTGAGCAGCAAAGTGGTTCGATGCAGGCGATCGGCTATAGCCTGTATATGGAAATGCTGGAAAAGGCGACTAAAGCGATTCAAAAAGGTAAAACGCCGAATTTTGATACGCCACTGTCTTTAACTGCGGAAATCAACCTGCATATGCCAGCCCTGATTCCAGACGATTATCTGGGTGATGTACATCAGCGCTTGCTGTTCTACAAACGCATCAGTAATACTGATACTCAGGAAAAACTCGATAATATCCGTATGGAACTGATTGACCGTTTTGGCATTCCGCCGCAACCGGTGAAACAATTATTTGCTGTGCATCAGCTACGTCTTAAAGCCGAGCAATTGGGCATCACTAAAATTGACATTGGTGGGCAGGGTGGCCATATCGAGTTTGCGCCAGATACGCCAGTTCAGGCTATGAGTATTATCCAGATGATGCAGAAACATCCGACATATTTCAGGATGGAAGGCGGCCAGCGATTAAAAGTGATGGTGATGCTGGAAGATTATCAAAAACGAATCCAGTTCATCAGCGATTTACTGGATAGTCTATTAAAAGAGCTAAATTAATAGTTTTAGATTTCATGGAATATGAATATTCACGCTATATTTCATTTTTATAAATATAGTGTGAATATCAGCTTGTTTTCATATGAAATTATTTAAGCTAATAGTTTGCCGTTTTGTCCTTCACAATTCATACAAAATTGCCCTAAAGCGCCCGCTTACAATACTCAGTCGCAATTGTATATGGTAGTATTAGCCATCATTCTAATTTTGCATCATTTATAAAGATATGTTTAGTTTGCATCCACAACTTGCTCAAGATACGTTTTTTGTAGGCGACTTTCCTTTATCAACATGTCGTTTGATGAATGATATGCAATTTCCATGGTTGATTCTGGTTCCGCGTGTACCAGGCATTACCGAATTATATGAATTGAGCCAAGCTGACCAAGAACAGTTTTTACGTGAATCAAGCTGGTTATCTAGCCAGTTAGCGCGTGTATTCCGTGCCGATAAAATGAATGTCGCAGCTTTGGGCAATATGGTGCCACAACTGCATTTTCATCATGTGGTGCGTTATCAAAATGATGTAGCATGGCCTAAGCCGGTATGGGGTACTCCAGCAGTTCCTTATAGCAGTGAAGTATTGGCACATATGCGTCAAACCTTGATGCTGGCTTTACGCGGTCAAGGGGATATGCCATTTGACTGGCGTATGGACTAAGCGTTGACATACATTTTATGGTCCATTCAGGATTCTGGACTTTAAGAGAGTAATTGAGTGCAATTAGACGACTGGATTCATCAGGAACCGAAACAGTTTGAATATTTCCATCGGATGATGGGATATATCATGCTGTCTCTGGTTCTGATCGTCTATCACTATACGGAGCCGGATACCAATTACCAGATTTTCGTTCCGTTGTTTCTGGCACTGGTCTTGGTGATCACACCGAAATTATCCCGGTGGATGATTTATAAATACGACTATAATTTAAAACGTAATTTCTTCTTTGTTCTAGATGTGATTATCGTATCGGTTGTACTTGCAGCTGTGCATCTGGATCTGGTGTTGTCCCTGCTGGCAGTGGTCACATTGCTGTATACTGCCATTAATAACAAGATTTCATTCATGATGGTGTCACTGGCTGGCCTGATTGGCACGATGATCTTTTATCTGTCTACCATTGGTATTTTTGGATTTACCAGCTATTTCAGTCCAACCAGTACCGAACTCACCGTACTAGGTTTCATCTGTCTGATTACTTATTTTGGTGTTGGAAATTTCTATCAAAGCGGTCGTATGCAATATATGACCCAGAAGAAAAACCATTATTTCGACCAGATGAACCGTTATATGGAATTCGCCAATCAGCTCAGCCGTTATGCGCCAGTGCAGTTATGGCAATCCATCATGAAAGGCGAATCTGAAGCTAAGATCGAATACAAACGTAAAAAACTCACGATTTTCTTTTCGGATATTCAGGGATTTACAGAGCTTTCTGAAACTCTGATTCCGGATGACTTGGCTTTCCTGCTGAATGACTATTTAAGTCATATGACTGAAATCGCCAAGAAATATGAAGCNNATTTCAATGCGTCAGCAAATGAAATTGTTACGCGAACGCTGGATCAAAATGGGTTATCCGCCATTACATATCCGTATGGGGATTTCAACCGGTTATTGCCACGTGGGGAACTATGGCGCCAATCACCGTATGGCCTATACGATTGTTGGTCGTGATGCCAATCTGGCTGCACGCTTACAAAGTGCTGCGGAAGTTGATGAAATCCTGATTTCTGAAGATACCCATAACCTGATCAAAAATGACTATCTATGTGCACCTAAAGAGCCAATTTTCCTGAAAGGGATTAAGGCACCAGTTCGCACCTGGCAGGTGATGGAAAAATATGCCTTCCAGAAAGTTGAATATCAACGCTGGTTTGATTATGAATATAAAGGTTTCCATTTACTGTTAAATCTGGATGAAGTGCAAAACTATGATTACCCAGAGTTGCTGCATGTGCTGGAGAAAATGATTAAACGCATTCAAACCCAGCAGCAACTGACCAACTCTCAAGGAATTGTGAAATTAAAACTTGAAGATGAAGTGATTGAGCCTTTATCTACTGATGAAGCATTTCGAGCAGCTGAACGATCAAAAGTCATCTAATTTTTATGATTTAAATAAATAATAAAGACCATAAAAAACCACGCCTAAGCGTGGTTTTTTTGATTTTAGAATCTTAATGATTTTCTGAAGCATGGTTGATGGTGTATTTTGGAATTTCAACTTCCAGATCTTCATCTACAATCTTCACTTGGCAAGACAGACGGGAATCAGGCTCTAATCCCCAAGCACGATCGAGCAAGTCAGCTTCGACATCATTCATTTCTTCAAGGCTGTCGAAACCGCGACGAACAATTACGTGGCAAGTGGTACATGCACATGACATATCACACGCATGTTCAATCTTGATTCCGTTTTTCAGCATGCTTTCACATAGATTGGCATCTTGTTCAACTTCAAACTCAGCGCCTTCAGGGCAAATTTGCGCATGTGGAAGAACTTTAATACGTGGCATAGTCTTTACCTTAAATTAGTTTGAGTTTGACCAATCGTCGAGTTTAGTGCCTTTAAGGGCAGCATCAATATGTTGATTCATGCGCAGAGCAGCAAATGCATCACTATGTATTTTAAGCTGTTCTACTGCAGATTCAATGGCTTTGATATCTGTACCTTGTAGCTCGGACTCAAGTCGTGCTTGCGCAACAGTCAGTTCTGCCAATTGCTGTTCATTCATCAATTGAGCATCTACTTTCAGTGCCTGAACCAGTGCTTCAAGTTCACGTTGTGCTTCCACCTTGGTTTCCTGCAGATGACGAAGATTTTTATCTTCTTCAGCAAACTGATAACCTTCTAACAGCAGACGTTCAGTATCTTCACTCGACAGACCATAAGATGGTTTGATATCGATTTGTGCAGTCACACCTGAAGTCATTTCTTTGGCAGAAACGGTTAACAGGCCATCTGCATCCACTTGGAAAGTCACTTCAATGCGTGCTTGACCTGCAGTCATTGGAGGAATACCATGCAGTACAAAACGGCCTAAGCTACGACAATGTTCTACCAGATCACGTTCACCTTGAACTACATGGATCAACATCGCGGTCTGACCATCTTGATAGGTGGTAAATTCTTGACGGCGTGCCACAGGAATCGCAGTATTACGTGAAATCAGACGTTCTACCAGACCACCCATGGTTTCAAGACCCAGAGACAATGGTGTTACGTCTAATAATAATGAACCGTCGGTTGAATTACCAATCAATTGATTCGCAGTAATCGAGGCACCAATTGCAACTACTTCATCTGGATTGATGGTACATAGAGGTTCTTGGTTGAACACTTCACGCACTGCTTTCTGAACGGCATAGGAGCGGGTAGAACCACCTACCAGAACCACGTTTTGAATATCATCCAGTTCCAGTTTGGCATCACGCATGACACGCTTACATACACTGATGGTTTTATCCAAGGCAACCTTGATGATTTCTTCAAAGGTTGGACGATCTAAAGTCAGGCTTTGGTCAAGCAGCTTTAATTCAACTGAGTCAGCATCAGATAATGCTTCTTTAGCTTTACGCGCAGCAGTAATGAAATGCGCATATTCAGCATCATCTAGGGTTTCGATATTAAGCTGTTTTTTAGCCCATTTTAAAATCAGACGATCCAGGTCATCACCACCCAGGGCAGTATGGCCGCCAGTCGCTAATACTTCGAACACACCTTGAGAGAAACGCAGAATTGAAACGTCAAAGGTACCGCCACCCAGGTCATAAATCACATAGTTGCGATCTGTGCTCAAGTTGGTTTCCTGATCCAATCCATAAGCTACCGCAGCAGCCGTTGGTTCATTCAGTAAACGCAGAACGTTTAAACCAGCCAGTTGCGCAGCATCGCGTGTTGCCTGACGCTGTGCTTCATCGAAATATGCAGGAACCGTAATCACGGTACCATTAATCTCATTTTTTAAGCTGGCTTCAGCACGTTCTTTAAGCTGCTTTAAAATTTCCGCAGAAATCTCAACTGGCGTTTTACGGCCTTGCGCAGTTTCAAATGCCGGCATTTCATTCGCTTCGCCCACCAAGGCATAAGGATGCTGGAATTTAATATCTGCTTGGGAGCGACCCATAAAACGTTTTACGGATACAATCGTATTTTTAGGATCGGTGGTAATAAAAGGTTTGGCATCATCGCCATATTCAGTGCTTTGTGCTGCATAATGAACGATAGAAGGAAGTAACACACGACCTTGTTCATCTTTGAGTACTTTGGCTTGACCTGAAAGAACCGTGGCAACCAAAGAGTGGGTGGTGCCTAAATCGATACCAATCGCAATGCGGTGTTCATGTGGTGCACTTGATTGACCTGGTTCTGCAATCTGCAAGAGAGCCATAGTGTTACATCCTTTGCACGTTAAAATTAAATAGAAAAATTAAAATTCATCATCAAGATCAAAGCTGTCATCATCCAGGAAACGGTCTTCCGCTTTGTCGATGTCCGCCATGACTTTAACAAAGAAACGCAGTTTACGCACGGTATCGCGAGCTTCACCCCAGTCTTCATCTTCATAGTCGATTTTGAACTCACGAACCAGACCATCAATCCATTGCTGAACTTCAACTTTCAGAGAAGAAAGATCTTCAGCAGATGAGGCTTCATCTAATTGCTCGCGAATTTCCAGCGCATCCTGAAGAAATTCAAAATCGCTAATAGACTGATCCAGATGATAGTCCTGTTTTTTTAAAGACAGTAAATAAGCTGCACGGCTATCAACCGCTGACAAAGCCTTGAATGCTTGGTTGATCTCGCTTGATTTAATCAAAGCCTGATCTTTATCTTCAGCTTTATCGGGGTGATATTGTTGCTGCAACTTTAAAAATTCTGCTTTTAAAGTGGCTAAATCAATATCGAGTGCTACAGGAAGATTGAACAACTCAAAATGATTCATGGGAGATAGAGTCCGCGATTAATATGCAAAAATGATTAAGCTTGATGACAATTAAAATAACTGCCTAAATGCAATTAAAACAGTGTATTTCACACTGTTTTAATGCTGAAAAAAGAGAATTATTGTTGCAATCAGACAGTGAATGACTCACCACAACCACATTCGCCTTTTTTATTTGGGTTATTAAATTCGAAGCCTTCGTTCAAGCCGTTTTTCACGTAGTCCATTTCTAGACCTTCGAGATAAACCAGACTTTTTGGGTCTACGAAAACTTTAACACCAAACTGTTCAAAGACTTGGTCATGAGTATCGACTTCGTCAACAAACTCAAGAACATAAGCAAGACCAGAACAGCCTGAAGTTTTCACACCAACACGAATGCCTTCACCCTTACCGCGACTTTTGAGGTAATTGCTGATATGAGTTGCTGCATTTTCAGTTAAGTGGATCATGAAAACTCCGTGAATCTTTCTTCAAAAAACGAATGATTAAGCTTTAGACTTCTTGTTACGGTAGTCTTCAACAGCCGCTTTAATTGCATCTTCAGCCAATACAGAGCAGTGTACTTTTACTGGTGGAAGAGCCAATTCATTTGCGATATCAATGTTTTTGATCGCTTGTGCCTGGTCTAAGGTTTTACCTTTTAACCATTCAGTCACTAATGAACTTGATGCAATTGCAGAACCGCAACCATAAGTTTTAAAACGTGCTTCTTCAATCACGCCTTCATCATTAACCTGGATCTGTAAACGCATTACGTCGCCACAAGCAGGTGCACCGACCATACCAGTACCAACGTTTTCTGCATTTTTGTCTAAAACACCAACGTTACGTGGGTTTTCGTAATGATCAATTACTTTTTCGCTATAAGCCATGTTGCTTCTCCAAAACTCGGGGTCAGCCTTAATATAAATATGGGGATTAAAAATTTTTTATCAATAAGATAGCGGTATAAATGCAGCTATCTCAGAGTCAAAAATTAGTGCTCAGCCCATTCAACTGTAGAAAGGTCGATACCTTCTTTGTACATATCCCAAAGCGGAGAAAGTTCACGTAATTTCTCAACAGCAGCTTTAGTGATATTTAAAACGTGATCGATATCTTCTTCAGTGGTGTACTTACCAAAGCTGAAGCGGATCGAACTGTGTGCAAGCTCATCAGAAAGACCTAATGCACGAAGTACATAAGATGGTTCAAGTGTTGCAGATGTACATGCTGAACCTGAAGATACCGCTGCATCTTTCAGTGCCATCATCAATGATTCACCTTCAACAAAGTTGAAACTTACGTTTAAGTAGTTTGCAACGTTTTGAGTTGGGTGGCCGTTCAGGAATACCTGTTCAAGATCTTGTAAGCCATTCCAAAGCTTGTCACGAAGTACACGTAAACGAGTTTGTTCAGATTGTAAATTTTTGCCTGCAAGTTCAAATGCTTCACCCATACCAACGATCTGGTGAGTTGCAAGAGTACCTGAACGCATACCACGTTCATGACCGCCACCATGCATTTGTGCTTTTAGACGTACACGTGGTGAACGACGTACGAACAGGGCACCAATACCTTTAGGACCATAGATTTTATGTGCAGAGAAGCTCATCAAATCGACTTTCAATTGAGAAAGATCAATTTCAACTTTACCCGCAGCCTGTGCAGCATCGACGTGGAAGAAAATCTTTTTCGCACGGGTGATTTCACCAATCGCAGCAACATCAGTTGTCGTGCCGATTTCGTTGTTTACCATCATCAGGGAAACAAGAATGGTGTCTGGACGAATCGCTGCTTCAACCATTTCTGGAGTAATTAAGCCAGTTTTTGGTTGCGGCTCAAGATAAGTAATCTCAAAACCTTCAGACTCTAGCTCACGACATGTATCCAAAATTGCTTTATGTTCAATTTTAGAAGTAATGATGTGTTTGCCTTTAGAAGCATAGAACTGAGCCACACCTTTCAATGCAAGGTTGTCAGATTCTGTTGCACCTGAAGTCCATACGATTTCACGCGGATCAGCTTTTACTAAATTCGCCACTTGTTCACGGGCGTATTCAACTTTTTCTTCCGCTTGCCAACCATAAGCATGTGAACGAGATGCTGCATTACCGAAGGTGCCTTCGAAAGTTAAGCATTCCATCATACGTTCTGCAACTTGAGGATCTACCGGAGTTGTTGCTGCATAGTCAAGATAAATCGGACGTTTCATGTCAAATACCTGTAACCGATAAAAGGGCTGAATCAATGTTTGCTGAATTTTGGCGTAATGACACGGTTTGTACGTTGTCACGGGCTACAAGGTCAGCAAGGGTGATTTTTGCGAGATAATCGGCAATGTGATGGGAGAGTTCTTGCCATAAATCATGAGTCAAGCACATCGCGCCATTTTGGCAGTTGCCTTTATGGTCACAGCGAGTCGCATCAACTGTTTCGTTTACAGCTTCAATAATTGCTAACACAGTAATTTCATCTGCGCTGCGTGCTAAATGGTATCCACCATTGGCACCGCGAACACTCGAAACTAGACCATGACGTTTTAGTTTCGCAAATAACTGCTCGAGATAGGCAACAGAAATGGTTTGACGTGCTGCAATTTCAGCAAGCGTGATCGTTTGTTCAGATGGCTGCAAAGCTAAATCAAGTAGAGCAGTCACTGCGTAGCGACCGCGAGTGGTTAGGCGCATGATTCGATACACATGGTTAGACTAGATGTGTAGATTTTATGAATCCCGACTAAATTAGTCAAGTTATTTTTGTGAATGGCGAGCGTATTTAATTTTCTGAAATTGAAAGAATTACGCGCTGATCCAATTATACACTAATAACGCAATCAAAAGTACTGTGATTATACTAAAGGCCATATTGATCTGCTTTTGACGGCGTTCCATACGTTTAATGCGGTTGCGATACTGTTTAACTTCAACTTGCAGGCTATTAATTTTAGAACGTTGATCTTCAATTTTCTTTAATAAAGGCGCAATACGTTTTCTTGATGAACGAATATCGGTCTCATCTGCTGGTGGTTCAGATAACCAGTGTTTCCAGTCGGACAATACTTTAGGTAAGGCAAATAAAGTCAGTAAATCACGGAACTCGTCTTTTAAAACTTGATTTCCGTCAATACGCATCGCACGAATGCTTCTGCGATTGCCAAAGATAAAAATTTTAATCAGATCCATTAAAGTGGTGCGAACATCCAGATCAATAACTCTGCTTGGTGCTTTATAATCAAATAACAGCCCGTCTTTGGTAAACTGAATATAGAAATCAAAATATGGAATATAACTATTGATTTTTATTGTAATATTCTCATCTACAAACTTCTTCGCCTGAAGTGCAACAACACGGTCATGTTTGAGAATGAACGTGAATATTGTTTCTAAAACGATCAAAGTCATCGTAAGCAACAAATGTGGTTGATTTTGACTTTGTTGCGATTCACTCATATATACAACCAATCCTTACCTGAAAATTAAAATGAAAAAGCATCCTGCTGAGTAAAAGATTTCAGGGTTAAATCAAATTAGACTTGAAATAAAGTGCTTTGTAGAACAGTTTAGCAAATCTATCAAGCCCTAAATTTGCTATTATGCGGTGATTTTGTAGATAATTTTATGATATTTGCATAGAGAATAAGCAGGAGTCGTGTACATGGATAAAACAAAAACGACACAAGATACAGATCAGGAATTGATTGAAAGACCAGTGAAGAGTAAATCAAAGTCTGCTTCCGAGCGACGTTCGATGCTGGACTTTCGCAAATATACCAAGCAGATCTGGTTAGCTGGCCTTGGGGCATTTTCCCGGGCGGAGGAAGAAGGCAATAAACTGTTTGACTCGCTGGTCAAGGTCGGAGAAGAGCTGGAATCCAAAACAGTCGATATTGCAGATCAAACTGTGGAAAAAGTCTCCGAAAAAGCACGTGAATCTGTGACAGATACCAAAGATAAGGTTGAAAAATTGGTCGACAACTCTGTTCATCATTCCTTGAATCGTATAGGATTAGTCACACTGAAGGATGTACAACATCTGGAGCGTTTAATTCTTCAGTTGCATGCCAAGGTTGATGAATTGACCTTGCAGCAAGAAAAAATACAGAAAGAATTATCGGAAAAAATACACACAAAATGACTTTCTTCATAATTCAATGTTTTTTTCGCATATATTTTGAAAAAAAAGAGGTTTATAAGTATTGCGTTTATACCTAAAGCATTGCTATAAAGGCGTTATGGTAGTTTAAACAAATTCTTGGACCTTAAATAAACGATATTAAGAGGACGTAGTTTTCATGAATAAATCAGAATTAATTGATGCAATTGCAGAGAAAGGGGGATTATCTAAGGCTGACGCAGGTAAAGCTTTAGATGCTACAATTGCTTCTGTTACTGAAGCTTTAAAAGCGGGTGATACAGTAACTCTAGTTGGTTTCGGTACTTTCGGCGTTAAAGAGCGTGCTGCACGTACTGGCCGTAATCCACAAACTGGTGCTACTCTTGAAATTAAAGCAAGCAAAGTACCTAGCTTCAAAGCAGGTAAAGGCTTAAAAGACGCTGTTGCTTAAGCTGCTTCAATCCTAAAACGCGCCTTCTTTGGCGCGTTTTTTATTGATAGATTTAATTGTTTTGATTAACACATTCATTCAATGGGTTTTTTCGGTTAAAATCCTCTGCAAATAAAATATTGGAATACTTATGGAATCTTTTCGTAAAGTTATTAAGGGTTGGTTGGGCAAGGTCTTGCTCGTTCTGTTTTTAACCCCTTTAGCGCTTGTAGGTATTGAAGGATATTTTAGCGGCGGAAATTCTGATGCAGCAAAATCAGTCAATGGAACTGATATCTCTAAACAAGAATTAGAGTCACTGACAAAATCATTCAAACAACAATACTTAAGTTATGCTAATGGTGATGAAACCTTATTAAATCAAAGCTTCATCGATCAAAAAGCGATGGATACCCTGGTTGCGCGTACCTTGCTTTTGCAACAAGCAGAAAAACTGGGAATTAGCCTGAGTGACCAGCAGATCGCACAAATGATTTCACAGCAGCCTTCTTTTCAGGAGAATGGCAAATTTTCTAATGCTTTATATGAAAATTATCTGAAATCAATTGGCATGACAAACAATGCTTTAGTAGAAAGTTTACGTAAAGACCATGCACTGAAAATGCTGTCTTCTACTTTTATGGATTATCCACTGGTCAGTCCGGTAGAAATGCAGCAAATTGCAGATCTGCAAACTGAACAGCGTCATATTCATATCGCTAGCGTGAATCTGGACAGCTATAAAAAAGCAGTAAAAGTATCAGAAGCTGATATTGCAGCATATTATGAAAAGCACAAATCCCAGTTCAAGCAACCAACTAGCGTTGATGTGGATTATGTGGTGATCAAGGCGAGCAATATTGATACTGCCAATGTAGCGGTTACTGATGCAGAATTGCAGGAAGCCTATAATAAATTTGTGGCTGACCAGAAGCAGAATGTGAAACCAGAGGTTAAACATATTCTGGTGACTGCTGATAGTCGTAGCGATGCTGAAGCCAAAAAACTGGCAAGCGAAATTGCAGCTAAAATCAAAGCCGGTACCACTTTTACACAAGCAGCAGCTCAATACTCTGAAGATCCTGAATCTAAATCTAAAGGCGGTGCTATTGCTGTGTATGAAAAAGGCGTGTTCGGTACTACTTTTGATCAGACTGTTGCATCTTTAAAATCTGGTCAAGTTTCAGCGCCTGTTAAAACAGATTATGGCTACCATATTATTTCAGTCCAATTGCCTGACGTGGCAGTTCCATCTTTTGAATCTCAAAAAGCACGTTTATCTGAAGAAGTATTGGCAGCAAAAAAATCTAATGCATTCTCTGATACGGTAAACAGTCTGAATGACATGGTCGTAAGTGCGGACTCGCTGGATGTTGTTGCTCAGGAAGTGAAGGGTGTTCAGGTTCAGAAAGCAAATGGTGTGACCCTTGCGACACGTGATCCATTGCTAAGTAATGCGGCTGTCAAAGTTAAACTATTTAATGATGACGTGAAAAATGGCGACCGTAATGCATCGTCAAGCATTCAGTTAGCCAATGGTGATGTGGCTTGGGTAAAAGTTCGCAATTATCATGCAGCGGGTGAGCAGACACTGGCAGAAGCTAAACCAGCAGTAAAAGCGAAACTGATTCAAGATAAAGCATTTGCTGCGGCTAAAGCTGAAGTGCAAACTGCATTAAATGAGTTTAAAACCAAGCCTGCAGCATCAGTTGCGAAAGGTAAACTGGTATTTGAAGATGCAGGCATCTATACACGCGCAGAAGGTCTGCTTAAGCGTGATGTACAACGTGCAGCATTTAGCGTACCAGCGCCTAAAGCAGGTCACTGGTCAGTAACGACAGCAAATATGCCAAATGAATTGGTTGTTGTGGCAGTTTCTGAAGTGAAGAAAAATCCGATCGATGTTTTAAGTGCAGAGCAACGTAGTGAACTGGTGAAATTATATCAACAGCTTCGTGGTCAACAAGAATTTGATGACTATACGCGTTACTTAAAATCTCACGCAAAAATCAAATAAGATTCGATTGTAAAAAACCAGCCTGAGGGCTGGTTTTTTTTATTATTCTGAGTAGTGAAATAAATCATATCGAAAATAAAAAAGAGAGCATATAGCTTTCTTTTAAAATCCGGCTATTTTATTCCGCTCTAAAAATCAGCTCATAACCTGTATATTTTCGGATATTAATCACGCCAGTATCTAGAATCAGATATTGACCTTTAATTCCTTGTAATTTGCCTCGGATCACTGGAGTTTTGTCCAGATTGTGAGATTTGATTTTGTCTGGATATTGCTCTACCGGATAAATGAACTCACGCGGTAATTCCTTGTCCAGTACTTCAATATTCTCATTAAACTGTAGATTCTGATTAAACTCTTCACGAATGGTTTGGATTTTTGGTGCAAATTCTTCAATCAGCTGATCGCGAACCTCAATCAGATTTAAAGGTTCCGCTTCGCCTTTGAGTAATTTACGCCAGTCAGTTTTATCTGCGACCTGAGTACCAAACATCACTTCCAGTTTACCGGAAAGCCGGCGAGAACCTACTTTCATGATAGGAAGCGCCTGAGTCGCACCTTGATCCAGCCAACGAGTCGGCATTTGATTGATACGGGTAATTCCGACTTTCAATGCACTGGAATTGGCCAGATAAACAATATGTGGCTGGAAGCAGACATTCTGTGCAAATTCATCTTCCCGGCAGGTACCTAAATGATAATGGCAGGTTTCCGGTTTCATGATGCACATATCACATGAAGCTTTAGTTTTAAAACATTTAAAACAGTGGCCTTGTGAGAATGATTTAGAAGTTTTTTTGCCGCAAGAAACACAATAGATATTTCCTGTCCATTCAATCTCGATTTCCTGACCTAACTGGAATGGAAGGTTAATTTCTGATCCATCTAATATTAATTTATATTCAACATTTGCCCGCTGGGTATTTTGATCAGTTACACTAAGCTCTATAAGACCGACGTGCATTTTATGGCAAATGCCCTGAAGTTCCATAAAAAATTACTCACTTAAATCATAAGGATGCAGTCATGGCTGAACAGAATGTCATCACTTCAATGCTAGACGATTTCGCTAAGGAACAGCCAATTCATACTGCTATTTGTATCGGGCAGGATTTAACCCAATCTCAATTTCAGCAATCTATTCAATGGCACTATTTTAACGTATCTGAGGTTTTAAATCTGCCTTTTCAACAGCGTTATGACCTGGCAGTAGTGATGCTGGATACTCCTGAAACCTTAGCATTGTCAGAACAGCAGAAGAGTCAAATTCTGGTTAAAATGCGTGATTTATTTGCAAAACGTCTGGTGGTGGTGAGTCGCTTGCAGGATGAGAAACTGCTCAGGTCTCTAGGTTTGACCCAGTTGATTGACAAGACGGTTCATGGGACAGATTTTGCACTCTGGCAATTCAATATTTTGACTTATAAACATGTGCCGGATTGGTTTAACTCTAAATTCTGGGCTAACCCTGAAAACTGGGATAAATATCGCTGGTAAAACTGGAGGGCTGATAAGGTCTTATATCAGTATTGCAAATATTAACAAAATCCTGCATGGAAAATAGGAGCCAAGACTCTATTCTGTAGAGAAGCCGTATACAGGAATGAGTTATGACCAATCTTAGTAGTATTGTGGAAATGCTGGCCAAGCAAGCCTTGGGAAATAACCAGTCGCAATCCCAGCAGCGTTCATCCCAGCAAGGGGGATTGGCAGATATTCTTGGATCAGTATTGGGTCATATCAATAATGCCAGTCAGCAAAACCAGAATCCAAATCAGCAGCATCAAAACTCACAACAGCAAAACAAGCAAAATGGTCTAGGTGCAATTTTAGGTTCTGTACTCAGTCAGCTCGGAGGTGGGAGCCAATCTTCCGCTCGACCGAGTTCTGGACTGGGTGGCAGTTCAACGACAAAGACTTTATTGATTGCTGTCTTGCCTCTGGTCTTGGCCTGGATTCAGAAACAGGGCGGTTTGCAAGGAGCCTTGGACAAACTCAAAGGACAAGGTTTAAATAGCCAGGTCGATGACTGGGTCTCTACTGGCCCGGGTGAAAATGCCAATGTTGATCCGCAGCAGGTACAAAACCTGTTTGATGACCAGGAAGTAGAACAGGTCGCAGAACAGACCCATGTGCCTAAACAGGATGTCTATAGCGCCATTTCTCAGGTCTTGCCGCAGATTATTGATTCACTGACACCACAAGGTGAGCAAACCAGCAAGCAGGAAGCCAATAATGATATTCAGAATGTATTGAATATGGTCTCAGGCTTGTTTAAAAAATAAATCTATCTATCCAATAAAAAATCCCGACTTTTAGCCGGGATTTTTTCTATTGAATTCTTTAAGCTTCTTCCAGATTCAAGCTAAAGAGTCGGTTGGATTTACAGATCTTCTTGGCCACATAATGCGATTTTCTAAGACGGATTAAAATAATCTGAGACTGAAATTCCAGTTCGCCAAATTCAGGTTCGACCTGAACATAGTGTAACTGACCATACTCATCCCGAACTCGCGCTTGGGCAGAAAACCCGGGTCGGGCATTACCGCTCGAAATTGTGGCTAAACGGCCTAACAGGTTTACATCATTCTTTTTATATTTAGGTGGAATGACCTGATCCAGACAATGAATCATAAATACGGTAAAGAAAATCGCAATGATCAATGCCGGTAGAATGATGTAATAGGCTGGTAAGAAATGATATTCCTGTGAATAGATCAGAAACTGAAGCAAATAGCCGGCAAAGCTAAAATTCATCAAGAAGAAAAAAACAATCAGGGTTTTGGAAAATTTAACATTTAGCCATTCAACATTCTGAAAGTCATATGGGGAAATGCGTTTCAGGAGTTGACTGGGTTTAAGCTTAAAATAGAAGGCAACTGTTTTTGCCATACCAAGCAGAATGATGAACAATAAACTGAGATGAAATGGCATCAGGTTATAGTCAAGTAAAAACTCAGGCATGGCAAAATCCGTTTTAGCTATTATTCTGAAAGATAAATTCCGCCATCAGAATGCACGGTAATATCAACTTTTTCAAGTGATTGACCTTGGCAAGGTCCAGAAATACATTCACCGCTTTCTACTACGAACAGCGCACCATGAGTAGAGCATTCAATAAACTCCTGATCACGGTCCAGAAACTGGTTTTCCAGAAATTCCAGTTCTACCTGTAAATGTGGACAAATATTCTGGTAAGCATAAAACGAACCATCACGCTGGGTGATAAAAATTGTATCCCCATTTGGAAGTTCAAAAGAGCGTGCTTCACGCTCTGGAATATCGTCAGTCATGCAAATTTTAAACATTAAGCACATTCCTTAAGAACATCTTTCAATAATGCTGCGTATTCTGAAACAGCCAGACGTGGACCAAATTGCGCTACCACTTGGCTAGACACTAAAATTGCCAGTTCTGCTGCTGTTTTTAAGCCAAGACCTGCGTTAAGTGCATATAAAAAAGCACCCGCAAAAGCATCGCCAGCACCATTGGCATCTACTGCAGTTACAGCACGGCCCGGTACAGTAAAGCTTTCACCATTATTAGAAATAAGCGCACCCTCAGCTGACATTGTAATGACAACGTATTGGCTTAATTCTTTGAGTTTAGCCAAAGCTGCTTCGATGGTATCTGTTTCGGTGTACATCAATGCTTCTTGCTGGTTGCAGAATAAGAGATCTACACCATCTGCAATCATTTCATCTAGACCGGCACGGGCATATTGCACCATGGCAGGGTCAGAAAGAGTAAATGCGATTTTAACCCCATTGGCTTTGGCAATTTCACGCGCCTGTTTTACGGCCTGACGCGCTGTTTCTGATGTGGACAGATAACCTTCGATATAGAGCCATTTAGCGGTTGTTAATGGCTGGAAATCAATCTGTTTATCTGTGAGTTCAGCAGTAATACCTAAATAGGTATGCATGGTACGTTCAGAATCTGGGCTGACCAGAACCATACAGGTGCCAGTTACACCTTCGCTGATCGATTGGGTTGTAGTTTTAATGCCAGCTTCATTTAAGCCATGCAGATAGATATGCCCCAGATCATCATTACCGACACGGCAGGCATAGAATGCAGAGCCGCCCAAAGCTGCAAATGCAACCGTAGTATTGGCTGCTGAACCGCCTGAAGCCTGACCTTTATAGGTTTGAGTTGCTTTTAAATTTTGATACAGAGTAGCCTGAGCTTCACCATCCGCAAGTTGCATGGTGCCTTTTTGCAAGTGATGTGCAGTTAAAAACTCATCAGAAACTTTAAATTCCTGGTCAATCAGCGCATTGCCAATCGCAAAAAGGTCAACAGTAGACATATTCAAATATCACATTAAAAATGAAAGTGCTAAGTTTACACGATTGCTCGGGTTTGCTGTAGTTCACTGAAACATTTTCAGAATACTTTAAAAAATACTGTAACTTATTCAGCTTGAATCTTTGGTCTAAGAATTGGTTTATTTTTAAACGGTGGAGAGTACAGGCATTGATTTAAAGGTTGGATTTTATTTATAAGATTAGAGTACCAAGCAGTTATACTGGTGCGACATTTGAACAATCATCTAAAACAGTGGTGTGGGTATATGGATATTAAGATTGTAACAGCCGAGCAACTCCCTGATCAGATTGACACTCTAGCGACACTGGCGCGTAAAGAAGGTTATGACCTGATTGATAAGTTAATTGAAGAATACCGCACTGGAAAAAACTGTTTCAGTCAAAATAATGAATTTCTGGCCTGTGCCTATGATGGCATTAAGCTGATTGCCTGTGGCGGCTTAAACCAGCAATGGGGTGATAACGGCATTGAAGAAAGAATCGGCCGAGTACGTCGTTTCTATGTGCATCCAAAATATCGTCAACATGGTGTAGGTAAGCAGCTTCTGGCTTATCTGGAGCAATTGGCACGCCCATTTTATTCAGCACTTTGTTTACAGACCGATACCAAACTGGCAGCCAGTTTCTATCAGAAACAGAACTACGTCTTTGTTGAAAATCACCCGAGTTATAACTATTTCAAGTATATGATCTAGAGATCATTGCCAGACCTGATCATTTAAAAATCAGATGATCAGGTTTACTTAATTCGATCAAAATCCTCGGTTTTCTGCGTGAATAATTCAAACAACTACAGCTATAATGCGAATAATAATTTTTTAATTTAAGCATTAGGAGATCGCATGACTGTAGATGTCACTGAAACCATTTCTCAAACTGTACATCCTGCGTTTCAGTTGGTACGTCAACAACATGTTGAAGCTTTAGACATTTTAGTGTCTGAATATAAGCATAAAGTGACTGGCGCCACCCATTATCATCTGGCGACCAATCATGATGAAAATGTTTTTCTGGTTGCGTTTCGCACTCAGCCAATGGATTCAAAAGGTGAAGCGCACATTCTGGAACATACTGCACTGTGCGGTTCAGAAAAATTCCCGGTACGTGATCCGTTCTTTCTGATGATTCGCCGTTCGCTTAATACTTTTATGAATGCCTTTACAGCGGCAGACTGGACGGCTTATCCATTCGCAACTCAAAACGATAAAGACTTCCAGAACTTATTAGAAGTGTATATGGATGCGGCTTTCGCTGCGAACCTGAATCCGCTGGATTTTGCTCAGGAAGGTATCCGTATTGAACTGGAAAATGGCGAACCGGTATATAAAGGCGTGGTATTTAATGAAATGAAAGGGGCAATGAGCTCACCTTCAGATCAGCTTTATCATACTTTGGCGCATCACTTATTCCCGGACACCACTTATCACTACAACTCAGGCGGCGATCCTAAAGATATTCCAGACCTGACTTATGAGGAGCTGGTCAACTTCTATAAAACGCATTACCATCCAAGTAATGCTGTATTTATGACCTTTGGCAATAAGTCTGCTGCTGAGTTACAGGAACAGTTTGAAAATCTGGCGCTGTCTAAATTTGGAAAAGGTGAAACACTTTATTCAACGCCAGAAACCCGTTTAACTGCGCCACTCAATGTAACAGAAACCTATGCAGTTGATGCTGAGGATCTGAAGGACAAGACTTATCACGTATTGTCATGGTTATTGCCGGAGGCGAGTGATATCAAGCTACGTTTAGGCTTGCGTCTGGTTGAAGGGATTTTGCTGGAAGATTCAGCATCTCCACTACGTCATTACTTGGAAACCTGTGGTTATGCACAGTCAACTGGTCCATTCATGGGCGTAGATGATTCCAACTTTGAAATGACTTTCTACTGTGCGGTTCAAGGTTCAAATCCTGAACATGCTGAAGAATTCAAAAATGGTGTTTTCAAAGTTCTGGAAGATGTTGCATCTAAACCTGTTGATCAACAGGCAGTAGATGCGATCCTGCATCAGATTGAGCTGCATCAGCGTGAAATCAATGGTGATGGTACACCTTATGGTCTAAGCCTGATCTTGAGCGGTTTAAGCAGTGCAATTCATCATCGTGATCCGGTTGAAGTCTGGGATGTTGATTCTGCGATTGCTTCAGTAAAAGAAGAGCTACAGGATCCAATGTGGTTATCAAATCTGATTAAAGATCATCTTTTAGATAACCCGCACCGTGTTCAACTGACTTTAGTTCCAGATGCAAGCAAATCTACCAAAGAAGCGGAAGAAGAAAAAGCACGTCTGGCTGAAATTGGTAAAGCTTTAACTGAAGAGCAAAAAGCAGAGATCAATGCCCAAACTGAAGCATTAAAGATCCGCCAAGATACCCCAGACGATTTGAATCTGTTACCTAAAGTCGGTCTGGAAGATGTGCCTGCGGAATTGCAGATTGTTCAAGGCCAGTTGCGTGAGATTATCTGTAACCGCGTAGATACGCCGTTGAATCTTTATCATGCAGGTACTAATGGGATTTATTACCAACAGGTATTGGTGAAAATTCCAGATGAAGTGGTGCAATCACCGTATTTCAACCTATTGTCTATTTTAATGGGTGAAGTCGGTGCGGGTGAATATGATTACCTGCAATTCCAGCAACTGCAAACAGCAGTCAGTGGTGGTCTGGGCATGGGCGCTTCATTGCGTTCTAAAGTGGATGACAAAAACAAGATCAGTGCGTGGTTAACTTTAACGACTAAATCTTTGGCTAGCCATCTGGATGCGATCCGTCTGTTAAAGATCGGTTTTGAGCAGCTACGCTTTGATGAAAAAGGCCGTATTATTGAGTTATTACAACAGCGTAAAACTCGCTGGCAATCACGTATTTCCGGTTCGGGTCATAGCTATGCGATGCAAGTGGCATCACGTCAGCATAGCGCTCTAGCCTTGCGTGATTATCATAATACCGGTCTGGGTGCTTTGAACTGGCTGATTAACTTGGTCAATCAGGCTGAAAAAGAGCCAGCAGCTTATGACGCCATGATTGATGAATTAAAACGCATTCATGCAGTCTTGCTGCAAGCACCAAAACAATTCCTGTTGGTATGTGAAGAACAGCAGTCTGAGCGTCTGATTGAAGAAATTCAAAACGTGTGGGACAAACTGGAAGTGAATACCGCACCTGCAGAATTGACTCAGGTTGAAAAAGTTAATCATAGCAATGATGAAGCCTGGTTGATTCAGACTAATGTGCAGTTCTGTGCAGCAGCTTATCCTGCGGTGGAAGTTTCACATCCTGATGCTGCTGCCTTGATGGTATTGGCAGGCTACTTGCGTAATGGTTATCTGCATAGCGCAATCCGTGAAAAAGGCGGTGCTTATGGTGGTGGCGCAAGCTATGACGGCAATGCATGTTCATTCCGCTTCTATAGTTATCGCGATCCACGCTTAGCAGAAACTTTCCAGGACTTTGATGCAAGTATCCAATGGTTACTTAACGCACCTCAACAACCGCATCAGCTGGAAGAAGCCATCTTGGGTTTAATTGCTAGTATGGACAAACCGGGTTCACCAGCAGGTGAAGCGATTACCGCCTGTTATGCCTATTTACATCAACGTACACCAGCGTTCCGTAAACAGCTTCGGGAACGTTTGTTGCATGTCACTTTAGATGATTTGAAACGTGTCGCACAGACTTATCTGGTTGAACAGCAAGCTTCAAAAGCGGTGGTTGCGCCATTTGCCAAACGAGAAACTTTAGAACAACTCGGCTTTACAATTCAGCAAGTTCAATAAATAAAAACAATGAGGATAGAGGATGGCGCTTAATTCTATTAAGCGCTCAACTTTGCAGCTGGGCGTTTTGCTTGGCTGTGTAGTTGGGACGCAAGTAAATGCGGAAGATAAAACTGTAGCGAGTAGTCCGATGCCGGCAACGGCGGAGGCTTGCTCCGCGGTTGAAACTAATTCAGAACGCTTGGCCTGTTATGATGCGGTATTTAAAATACCGGCTGATAGTAAGCCTGAGATTGTTTCTGAACGGCGTGCAGCCATAGAAATTGCGCCCGAACCCGATAACCTCAAAGCGAAAATTGAACAGACCGTTTCCAATATCTATGCTTCAGAAGGATCAAAGCTGACTCCAGCTTTATCTTTGCTGGATAGTCGTTGGGAACTGTCGCCGGAAAGTAAACTGGGTACCTGGAATATCCGTTCCTATCAGCCGATTTATCTGATGCCAGGATTCTGGACTTCCAAGAAAAACGAGTTTCCGCAAAGTGAAAACCCAAATAACACCGTTGAAGAAGACCAGAATTTGACCTCGATTGAGGGGAAATTCCAGTTATCTTTAAAAACCAAGGCGGTTGAGAATATCTTGGGTGACAATGGGGATCTCTGGCTGGGCTATACTCAGTCTTCACGCTGGCAGGTATATAACTCGGAAGAGTCCCGACCATTTCGTGAAACTAATTATGAGCCTGAAGCAAGCCTGATCTTCCGTACCAATTATGATCTGTTTGGTTTGAACTGGCGCATGCTGGGACTAACCCTGAATCATCAATCAAATGGCCGTTCCGATCCATTATCTCGTAGCTGGAACCGGGTAATGCTGAATCTCGGTTTTGAAAAAGACAACTTTGCCATGATGCTGCGTCCTTGGTATCGTATTGAAGAAGATCGTGCAGATGACAATAATCCCGAGATTAAAAATTATATCGGACGTGGGGATTTAACTGCGTTTTATCGTCATAATGCCCACGATTTTTCTTTGATGTTGCGTCATACACTTAAAGGTGGTGATGATAACCGTGGTGCAGTACAGTTCGATTGGTCATTTCCGATCAGTGGGCGTCTACGCGGTCAATTCCAGCTCTTTGATGGTTATGGTGAAAGTCTGATTGATTACAATCACCGTGCGACCTATGTGGGTCTAGGTGTGTCATTAATGAACTGGTACTAATCTGTTTCATGTAAAAAACCACGCTTAGGCGTGGTTTTTTGCTTATGCGTATTCATTTAAATCTTAACCAATCTGAATTTCTGAAGGCGGATGTTTAAGACGGCTCTTTTTCGGTGTTGCAATTAAATAAGCAAGGGTCAAAGGTCCTAGACGACCCGCATACATCATTAGCATCAGAATGATTAAACTTGCTGGCTGCAATTCTCCAGTGACACCACGTGTTAATCCAACTGTACAGGCGGCAGAAACCGCCTCAAACAGCAAATCTAAAAAATCATGATCGGGTTCTAGAATGAGTAAACTCATAAAACCGGTCATGACCAGACTTGCAGTAATACACACAACCGCTAAGGCTTTAAAAGTAGTTTTCTCAGAAATAGAATGATTGAACAAGCGGATTTCATCTTCACGGCGTAGAAAACTGATTACGCTGATCACCACAATAATAAAGGTGCCGACTTTAATTCCGCCCGCCGTACTTAATGAGCCGCCACCAATAAACATTAAAAAAATGGTGACTAGACTAGAGGCATCGCTCATCTGGTCCATGGGCAGACTATAAAAACCCGAGGAGCGGGGAACTGTGGCATGAAACCAGGCGTTGAGCGCCTGATCACCTACGCTCATCAGCGCTAATGTTTGTGGATTAGAGGCCTCTAATAGCCAGAGTACAATAAAAGCGCTCAGGTTAAGGCCCATAATCGTCGTTAGAATGAGTTTGCTATTCGGACTGAGCTTGCGCCAGCTTTTTTTCTGTTTTACATCCATCAGAACCAGAAATCCGATCCCGCCAATGATATAGAGCATGCTGATCGTGAAGGTCACGAAATACTGGCCGGAAAAGCTCATTAAACTATTTGGGAAAAGAGAAAACCCGCCATTATTAAACGCAGAAACACTATAGAAAGCTGCGTAAAACAGCGCTTCACCAAAAGGATAATCTTCCAGCCAAGCCAAGGTTAAAATCAGGGTGCCAATCGCTTCAAAAAACAGGGAATATAGGAATACCGCTTTAATGGTAAAACTGACTTTCTTCAAACTGGTCTGGCCAATAGATTCCTGTGCCATCACTTGCTGTCTTAAGCCAAGTTTAGGCGACAGGCTCATGAAAGCGAGTATGGCAAAGGTCATAAAGCCGAGGCCACCACATTGCAGCAGGAACATAATCACGACCTGCCCAAAAGGTGTATAAGCTTCACCAACATTGACCACAGATAGCCCGGTAATCGTCACTGCAGAAGTTGCTGTAAAAATCGCTTCTAACCAGCTGATTTCAGTTTGATGGGCAAAGGGCAGCATCAGCAATAAAGAACCAATAAAAATCAGCCCGAGAAAACCTAAGGCCAGCAGACTCGGTGGACTGAGATTGACAATCCTGTTCTGGTTTAAATTTGAGCTTTTCATATGGCCTTAAAATGCTTGGACAAACGGCGTAGAGGGTCCAGCAATCCTTCGACCACCAGAGTGTCACCTTCCTTAAGTAATAGTCCAAGATCTACGATATGTTGTATTTCAGTGCCGCGTTTATGCAAGAGAACTTTAATTTCGGAAACCTGACTCATTAACTGGTGTAAGGGAGTGTCATGATGATCGGCATGAATCTCGATTTTGATAATATAGTGATCATCTTCAAGTGACATATAACGGCTAACCATCGGGTAGCTGAGTGATTGTGCCACACGAACGCCCATATCTTCTTCTGGGTGAATAATTTTTTCGACATTCAGATGAGTCAAAATCATATGGTGGGCTTTGGATTTGGCTTTGGCCCAAATTTTCTTTACCCCCATATTTTTTAGATGCAGTACACACAGAATGCTGGCTTCAATATCTTCACCAATCGCGACTACGACTGCTTCACAGCGCTGGATATCCAGCTCATCAAGGACATGCTCATCGGTTGCATCGGCAATCACCGCATGGGTGAGCTGATCAGAAATATTTTCCACATATTTTTTATCGATATCGATTCCAATCACATCATGTTTCAGGCTGATCAGTTGAGTCGCCACTGTTGCACCGAAGCTGCCCAGCCCGATGACTGCAAATAATGCCATGCATATTTCCCTAAATCTTTTTATTTCAAATCAGTTCATGTCTAAGTACGTATCTTAAAGATTTTTATAGTTTTCATCTATCTGGCCTTACATAAATACTTCATACATTTTTTTAGCTGGACATAAAAAAACCGCCTCGAAAGGCGGTTTATATCAAACTAATTATTTCAAGAAACGCTGATAACCCAGGTTATTGGTGATTTCTTCATATGGATAAGTGATGCTTTCCAAAGTTTCGATCAAACCATCTGGATTCTGCTGTGCATCTTCTGCTTCCAGACCGACCAGTACACGACCTTCTGCAGCGCCATGGTTACGGTAATGGAACAGGGTAATGTTATGCGTTGGGCCGAGGCGTTCCAGGAACATTAGCAGGGCACCTGGACGTTCCGGGAATTCCACGCGGAACAGACGCTCATTTTCAATATCGGCATGACCGCCAATCAGGTAACGGATATGCAGTTTTGCAACTTCATCATCAGACAGATCATCAATGTCGTAGTCGAATTTCAGGTTTTCATAGATTTCCTGACGTTCTTTCTCGCCATTTTTCAGGCTGATGCCGACAAAGACCTGAGCTGCAGAAGCATCACTAGAGCGGTAATTGAACTCGGTGATATTACGGCCTTGAAGGGCGCGACAGAATTTCAGGAATGAGCCTTTTTCTTCTGGAATGGTTACGGCAAAGATGGCCTCTTTGCGTTCGCCCAGCTCGGTGCGTTCGGCAATATAGCGCAGACGGTCGAAGTTCATGTTCGCACCGCAAACAATCGATACGATATTCTTGCCTTCAATGCCGTGTTCCGCTACATATTTTTTGATACCAGCCAATGCCATTGCACCTGACGGTTCTACGATGCTACGGCATTCATCATAAGTATCTTTAATTGCTGCACAGACTTCATCGGTATTGACCAGTACGACTTCTGGTTCTACGATCGGGCCAGAATTGTCTGATTTTTGTAGACGGATCACGTCAAATGGTTTTTCACCGATTTGTGCCACAGCAGTACCATCGGCAAATAAACCGACTGATGGCAGAATCACGCGGTCATTTGCATCAAAAGCGGCTTTTAAACATGCAGATTCTTCATATTCTACAGGAATCACTTTGACATGCGGTGCAACATCACCTAAGTAAGCTGCAACACCTGCGATCAGGCCGCCACCGCCAACTGCAACAAAAACATATTCTACATCACGCCATTGGCGCAGGATTTCATTGGCAATCGTACCTTGACCTGCTATCACCAGTTCGTCGTCATAAGGCGGAATGAAAGTCATGCCATCTTCTTGGGCACGCTGAATGGCATATTTATTGGCAACGTCAAATGAATCGCCATGTAATACTACTTCACCGCCTAAACGTTTTACCGCTTGGACTTTAATGTCGGGCGTGGTCTTTGGCATCACAATAATCGCGCGAATCCCCAGCTTTTTCCCTGACAGCGCCACGCCTTGGGCATGGTTGCCTGCTGAAGCTGTGATAACGCCACGTTCGAGTTGTGATTTCGGTAATTGACTAATACGGTTATAGGCACCGCGTAGCTTGAATGAAAAAACCGGTTGTAAATCTTCACGTTTAAAGCGAATGTTATTATTTAAGCGCTCGCTAATTCGTGGCGCTGCTTCGAGTGGGGTTTCGATTGCAACATCGTACACAGTTGCTTGTAAAATTTGTCGAACCAAACGAGACAGCATGTTAATTTTCCATCTAACAGTTTAAAATAAGCACTTATTGTAACAAACCACGCGGCTTTGCGGTTTAAAAATACTGCGAAAGTCCAAAATAGTTGAGTGATGTCATGAGTCTATATGCAACCCAAGATGAGAAAAAGCAAGCTGCAGCAAAAGCTGCGTTAAAGCACTTACCAAAAGGGGGCATTTTAGGCGTCGGTACTGGGAGTACTGTTAACTTCTTAATCGAACTTTTGCCTGAACTGCAATTGGAAGCTGCTGTTGCAAGTTCTGAAGCGACTGCACAGCGTCTGAAAAAATTAGGCATTGAAGTTGTCGATATGAATAGCGTAGGTGGTCTGGATGCCTATGTCGATGGTGCGGATGAAATTGACCGTCATATGCACATGATCAAAGGTGGTGGTGCTGCGCTTACACGTGAAAAAATCGTGGCGTCGATTGCGAAAAAATTCGTATGTATCGTCGATGATTCGAAATGGGTAGAGCAGTTGGGTCGTGATTTCCCACTACCTGTTGAAGTGATTCCAATGGCACGTTCAGCAGTCGCACGTAAGTTGGTGGCATTAGGTGGTGATCCTGCTTACCGTGAAGGTGTAGTGACTGATAATGGAAATGTTATTTTGGATGTGCATAACCTGAATATTCTGAATGCGCTTGAGCTGGAAAAAACGATTAATGACATTCCAGGCGTCGTATGTAACGGTATTTTCGCGATCAATAAAGCGGATATTGCGATTGTTGCGACCAATAATGGTATTGAAGAGCGTACTGCTGTTTAATTTTAACTCATTGAAGAGCTAATCTCCCCAAACCTCTCTTTAAAAAAGAGGGGCTTTCTCCCTCCTTTGAAAAGGTGAGCAGCACTGCTGCGCAAGGAGGAAGATTTAAATAACGATTAAATATAAAAAATGACCCTAAACGACCTACCTGAAATTCAAATTACTCGAAATGTTCGCTCAACACGTCTCAGACTGCGTGTAGAAGGTGATCAAATCCGTTTAACCGCACCTGTGTTTTGTAGCAAAAAACAGATTCAGAATTTTATTGATCAAGCTGAAAGCTGGCTACTGAAAACATGGAAATTGCAGCAGGAAAAAAATCAAAGTATTGATAGATCTTTACCAGCAGAATTGCAGCTTTTCGATCAGGCTCAGCCAATCCAGATCGTGTATCAAAGTCAAAAGCAGAATTTTGTTTTTGATGCTAAATTATTACAGCTATCGATCAGTGACCGTCATCCTGAAACCTATTTAAAAGCCTTTGCCATTTCTTATGCTAAAGAACAGTTGCCTGTTTATCTGGATAAAGTAAGCCAAGAAACAGGATTATCATTTAACATTTGTAATGTTCGCCAACCGAAAACACGATGGGGCAGTTGTTCTGCCAAACATGACATCATGCTAAATAGTGGCATCATTCTGTTTCCTGAAAATATCGTGCGTTATTTATGTGTGCATGAATTGGCCCATACCCGGCATTTTGACCATAGTGCTCGTTTCTGGGCGGAAGTGGCAAAGCATGATCCAAACTATTTAACTCACCGCAAAATTCTGAAAAATACTGTCATGCCATATTGGTGGGCAGCTTAAGAATATCTTTATAGGAACGAAGATAGTATTTACTTACTTCTAAATAGCCTAGGCAAAAGATATAATTCTCTTAAAGTTTTTAAAAACACTCAAAATAGAAGCGTAAATAAAAAACCATCAATCCCTAGTGAAACAGTTTAGAAAACCTCAAGTTCCTGTCATACTACAGCCCATAAAGGAAACATCTAGTTTGAGGTAATCATCGTGATTTCAGTGGGTATTGTGGGTGGTACAGGTTATACAGGCGTTGAACTTTTACGTCTATTACTGCGACATCCGAATGTAGAAGTTAAAGCACTGACATCACGTACTGAAGCAGGCCGTCGTGTTGACGATATGTTCCCGAGTCTGCGTGGACATACGGATCTTCAATTTTCTGACCTTAGCCTTGATCTTTTAAAATCATGTGATGTGGTATTTTTCGCGACACCACATGGCGTTGCCATGAAACATGCTGAAGAACTTATTGCAGCTAATACCAAGGTAATTGACCTTGCAGCAGATTTCCGTTTGCAAAATCTAGAACAATTCGAAAAATGGTATAGCATGGAACATGCTTGCCCAGAAGTATTAAAAGATTCTGTTTATGGTCTGTCTGAACTTAATCGTGAACAGATCAAACAGGCGAGTGTGATTGGTAATCCGGGCTGTTATCCAACGACGGTTCAGCTTGGTCTAGCACCCGTATTGAAATCAAACGAAGCCTTGGTAAAACCAGAAAGCATTATTATCGATGCGAAATCAGGCGTATCAGGTGCAGGTCGTAAAGCAAGCCTGGGCATGATCTATTCTGAAAATGCTGATAACTTTAAGGCTTATGGCGTTGCAGGCCATCGTCACCATCCTGAAATCGTAGAAGCATTGGAAAACATTTCAGGTCAAAAAGGCGTATTTGACCATATCTTGTTTGTGCCGCATCTGGTGCCGATGATTCGTGGCATGTTATCAACGATTTATATCGACTTGACTGAAGCAGGCCAGGAAGCTGACTTGCAGTCACTGTACGAGCAATTCTATGCCAATGAACAGTTTGTTGATGTGATGCCAGCAGGCAGTTCGCCAGAAACCCGTTCGGTGCGTGGTGCTAACCAGTTGCGTATCGCACTGTATAAGCCACAACCAACCAAACTGGTGATTCTGGTGGCCCAGGACAATCTGGTCAAAGGTGCAGCTGGTCAGGCAGTACAAAACATGAACCTGATGTTTGGCTTTGCAGAAAATGCAGGCTTGAATAATATTGGTTTATTACCATAAAAAAACGTATTAGAACTTCACACACATTTAGATTTGGATTTAAATGTGTGTCTTGAACAAAGTATACAGAGATCAAAATGCCGAATAATGAGTCAAACATGACGATCCAGGAACCCTCTACAAAGAAACCATTGATGAAAGGCAATACACCTTTGGTAATCGGTGCTGCTGTGTTGATTCTGGGTAGTGGCTTGCTGGGCTATACGGTTGGGCATCGGCAAGGTTTGACTGCGGTGGGTTTTGAGGCGGATGCGGAACAACTGGTTGAAGTAGTACAAAAACAGAAAACCAGTTTGGAAACACTGAATAAATCTCTGAATACAGCGGTTCAGGAACGTGATCTGGCCGTTAGCAATGCTAATGATCTTTATCTGGCTGCAAATAAGGCGCGTGATGCCCAAGAGCAGGCTGAAAGCGTTGGTACGATCTACCGCGAGATTTTGCGTCAACGCGGTGGTTTAGCACTAACAGTTCAACATCTGGGGATTAAAGCTTTACCTGATAATGCTTTTGAATATCAGATTGATCTGGTTCAGGTCAGCCCGGGCAAAAATCGCGCCTCTGGTACAGTGGAACTGCGCTTGATTAAGGGCACTGAAATTCTGGTCGTGCCGCTTGAAGATAAAAACTTTAATTTCGACAATTACGAACGTTTGACTGGTCGCTGGACCATGCCTAAAGGCTTTAAACCAGAATTTATTGAAGTGCGTCTCTCAGGTGCTAAGCCTGTAATTCGCCGTTTTAGCTGGGATCAAGGGAAAGCTGTTGAAAGCCAGTCAACAGTCCTGTCAGAGATTCCAAAAACTGAAGCAAATGCAAATTAAGTGTGAAATAGAAATCGTATGCCAAGCAATAAACGTCCAAAATGTTTAAGTGAGATTAAAAATTCTTTTTACGAGTCCGGCATGGTTGATTGGCATATTAGCCCGCGTTTAACAGACGAGCCTTTTCACGATGATGACGCTGACCTTGCAGTCCAGACAGCACCTCCTGAACTGAAGCGTCCACCGATGTATGCAGTGGTGTTATTGAATGACGACTACACTCCCATGGAGTTTGTAATTGAAATTTTACAACAATACTTTGCAATGAATCTTGACCAAGCTACACAAGTAATGCTAACTGTACATTATGAAGGAAAAGGTGTAGCTGGGGTCTATCCTCGAGACATTGCGGAAACCAAAGCGAACCAAGTCAATAATTACGCTCGATCTCAAGGTCATCCTTTACTTTGCCAGATTGAGCCGAAAGATTAAGGGGGTTGCATGCTCAGTCGTCAATTAGAAGTATCACTACGTTTGGCTGTCAGCATGGCTCGTCAAAAGAGACATGAGTTCCTGACCGTAGAACATTTATTATTAGCTTTACTCGACAATGATTCTGCCGTGAATGCCTTAAAAGCATGTGGTGCAGATATTATCGTTTTGCGTAAAGAATTAGAAGAGTACGTAGAACAACATACCCCTAAACTCGGTGAAAATAGTGATCAGGCACCTCATCCTACAGAAAGTTTTGACCGGATTTTGCAACGTGCAATTTTCCATGTTCAATCCAGTGGCGGTGATCGTACTGTAGAAGGTGCAGATATTCTGGTTGCGATGTATTCTGAGCGTGATTCTTTTGCAGTTTATCTGCTTAAACGTCATCAGATTAACCGTCTGACTTTAACTCAGTACCTATCTCATGGTACGCGTAAAGACGAAGTACAGTCTGAAGAAGAAATTGAAGAACTGGACGGTGAATCGGCTTCTTCCAATAATTCTGGTCCGCTAGAGTTATATACGACAAACCTGAATCTGGAAGCTCAACGCGGCAAGACAGATCCATTGATTGGCCGTGAAAAAGAAATTGAGCGGGCAGCGCAAATTTTATGCCGTCGCCGAAAAAATAACCCATTGCTGGTCGGTGATCCAGGCGTGGGTAAAACGTCGATTGCTGAAGGTCTGGCTTGGTTGATCGTAAATGGTAAGGCACCAAAACCGCTAGAAAATGCTGAAATCTATAGCCTAGATATCGGTGCGCTGGTGGCGGGAACTAAATACCGTGGTGATTTCGAAAAGCGTTTAAAACAACTATTAAATGCCTTGAAGAAAAAACCGGATGCAGTGCTGTTCATTGATGAAATTCATATGATCATCGGTGCAGGTTCAAGCATGGGCAGCACTATGGATGCATCGAACCTGATCAAACCAGCATTGGCGAACGGATCTTTACGTTGCATCGGTTCAACCACATTCCAGGAATACCGTCAGGTCTTTGAAAAAGATCATGCCTTGTCACGTCGGTTCCAAAAAATAGATGTGAATGAACCTTCGATTACAGAAACGATTGATATCTTGCGTGGCCTGAAATCTAAATTTGAAGATTTCCATCATGTACAGTATGACGATCAGGCACTGGTTTCTGCGGTTGAGCTGTCAGCNNCGTTTGAAAGCTGAGCAAGATGACAGCCTGATTACGGTTGAAAACATCGAAGATATTGTGTCCAAGATTGCCCGTATTCCACCGAAAACCGTCTCTAAAGATGACAAGTCTGTACTGGAGAACCTTGAGCGTGATCTGAAACGTGTGGTCTTCGGTCAGGATGAAGCAATTGAAGCTTTGGCTTCTGCGATCAAACTGTCTCGTGCAGGTTTGAAATCTCCAGATAAGCCAGTGGGTAGTTTTGTCTTCGCTGGTCCTACCGGTGTGGGTAAAACTGAAGTCACCAAGCAATTGGCGAAAATTCTGGGTGTAGAGCTGGTTCGTTTCGATATGTCTGAATATATGGAACGTCACGCAGTCTCTCGTCTGATCGGTGCGCCTCCTGGCTATGTTGGTTTTGACCAAGGTGGTTTGTTGACCGATGCAATTCACAAAAATCCGCACTGTGTATTGCTGCTGGATGAGATTGAAAAAGCCCATCCAGATGTATTTAACCTGTTATTACAAATCATGGATCATGGTTCATTAACGGATAATAATGGTCGTAAGTCCGATTTCCGTAATGTGGTGCTGGTTCTAACGACTAATATTGGTGCGGAAAGTATTTCTCGTGTCAGCATTGGTTTCATGGAACAGGACAACAGTAATGACAACCAGGAAGCGATGAAGAAAGCCTTCTCGCCAGAATTCCGTAACCGTCTGGACGGTGTAATTCAGTTCAAGGCATTGCCGAATACCATTATTGAAAATGTCGTGGATAAATTCCTGACTGAACTTCAGGCACAACTGGATGAGAAGAAAGTGGTGCTGGAGGTGGATCAAAGCGCACGCGAATGGATGGCTGAAAATGGCTATGACCGTTTGATGGGTGCTCGACCAATGCAGCGTCTGATTCAGGAACATCTGAAAAAACCACTGGCTGAAATGATCCTGTTTGGTGAATTGGCTGAAAATGGTGGTAACGTTTCAGTTTCTGTGAAGAAAGAAAATGGTAAGTCTGTCGGTCTGAAACTTGAAGTCTTCGAAGACCAGACTGCTGAACCAGCTTAATCATTGAATAGATCATCATCAGACCCGTGTTCTCACGGGTTTTGTTGTTTTATTTACCCTTAATTTATGTACTCTTGGTTTAAAAAGTTTCTGATTTAGAGAAATATATGGATATCCAGATTAGCAAGCTTTTAACTACGTTTTTTCTGTTTTTATTAACGGCATTGATGGAAATTTTGGGCTGTTATTTTCCTTACCTGATTTTAAATCAGGCTAAGAGTCAGTGGTTGTGGGTTCCGGCGGCATTAGCCTTAGCTGCGTTCGTCTGGCTTTTGACTTTGCATCCAGCCGCTTCTGGGCGTATTTATGCCGCTTATGGGGGAATTTATATTTTCTCAGCGTTGATGTGGCTGAGATTCGTGGATCAGGTCAGCCTTTCACGTTGGGATCTGCTGGGTGGAGTGGTGGTCATTCTAGGTGCGCTGATTATTATTTTACAGCCACAAGGTTTGATTCGTTAATCGTCTAGGTGTGTTTAGCAATTAGAACTAATCTAAATATAAAAGGCAGCTATAGCTGCCTTTATTGATTCTGGACAAGATTATTTTACATTACAGTCTTTCTGGGAGAGATCTACATTATAAGTATGCGTTTGGGAGCTAAGGCTAAGTTCGATTTTATAAGGATTGACGATTTGATAGCGATGTTCAAAAAAGATCTGACAGTTATTTAGAAGATTATTACGAATCACCTTAAGGACTTCTTTACGACCTAGGTCTTTCTCAAACTGACTAAAGTCGGGTGTAGTGATCATGCCTTTAAGTGTGGTTTTATTGGCAGTAAGTTGTAACTGTTCTATGATTGTATTCTGATCGATCTGTAGCGGCAAAGTCTTGGAATCTTCTGCACTCAGGACAGTAAGCAGCTCGTTCAGCTCAGCTTTTTTCTCAATTTTAAACTTGCTGTCTAGAATGCCTTTTCCTTGGAGATACTGGTCGAATTCAGAAGCATACACCGGTAAAGCAGCACTACTAAAACCTGCCAGGAGTGCCAAAACCCAATATTTTTTTTGCATTGTATCGCATCACTTTTTATGTCGTTTCAATTCTGATTATAAGAGCTGAAACAAAAAAAGCACCAGAGATTGGTGCTTAATTTGTGAAGATTTTTTTTGAGAAAATCAGTCTTTTTTCAGGTTTTCATTCAACAGAAATTCAACCAGTGCTTTTTGTGCATGAAGACGGTTTTCTGCTTCATCCCAAACCACAGCATTTTTGTGATCCAGCATGTTTTCAGAAATTTCTTCACCACGATGCGCAGGCAGGCAATGCATGAACAGGCAGTCTGGATGTGCAAGATCCATTAGGCATTCATTCACCTGATAGTCCGCAAAAGCTTTCTCACGGATTTTCTGTTCTTCTTCCTGACCCATACTTGCCCAAACGTCAGTTACGATCAGGTCGGCATTGACTGCTGCATCTTCAGCAGTATCGACTAGTTCTACACAATGTGCGAATTCAGACAGGAACTGTTCTTGAGGTTCATAGCCTTTCGGTGCTGCAACTTTTAGCTTGAAGCCCCACATGTGCGCTGCTTCAATATAAGAGTTACACATGTTATTGCCATCGCCAATCCAGGCAACAGTTTTACCTTCGATCGAACCACGATGTTCCAGATAAGTCTGCATGTCAGCAAGTAACTGGCAAGGGTGATGATCATCAGTCAAAGCGTTGATCACTGGAACTTTTGAATAAGAAGCAAAGCGTTCTACGATATCATGACCGAAAGTACGGATCATCACAATATCCAGCATGCTGGAAATCACACGTGCAGAATCTTCAATTGGCTCACCGCGACCCAGCTGGGTATCACGTGAAGACAGGAAGATGGCACTACCACCGAACTGGCTCATGCCTGCTTCAAACGAAACACGCGTACGGGTACTCGATTTTTCAAAAATCATTCCCATGACTTTACCAACAAAGGGTTGGAACACTTCATTATTGTGCTGTTTGCGCTTAAGCTCGATTGCGCGCTGTAAAATCTGGTTCAGTTCTAAAGTTGATAAATCGCGTAAGGTGAGAAAGTGACGGAGAGCCATTCGTTACTCCACAATAATTGCCGAAAACTCGATCAACAATCAGTTGTTGGTTAGTTTAAGAAAAAAATACGGAATCGGCTAATATACTATATGAACAGGAAATTGCAAAAAAACTAGACTTTTTGATGACCGTCTAAAAATCGATCCACGCAATAACTGATGTATTTGTCAATTTCTTGATCATCTTCCTCTATGGTAATCCCCATTAGAATCCGCCATTCCAGATTACGCAAAATACCAAAATATAACTGGGCAGAATATTGCGGATTTTCACAATATAGCAAACCTTGTTCATGGGCCTGTTCCAGTGCGGTAGCAATGGAACTTTGTACCTGAACCGGGCCGCGTTCATGAATATTGCGGGCCAGTTGAGGATTACGCTGACTTTGTTCCAGTACCAGACGCATAAAGGCTGCATTTTCCGGCTGCATGATTTGACGGTAGAAGGTCAATAATGTCTGTACCAAATAACTACGAAAATCTAGCGCCATCAGTTCAATCGGAATGCTGATATCTTCAAAAAACTTGGTACGTCGATAATCACAAATAGCTTCAAACAGGCCTTCTTTATTGCCAAAGTACTTGTAAATGGAAGCTTTGGAACCGCCTGCATGCTGGACAATATCATCTAGAGAAACTGCCTCATAACCATGTTCCAGAAACAGTTCGGTCGCAGAGACCAACAGCGCAACGCAGCGCTCATGACCACGTTTGGTTTGAGGCAGATCTTTGGCGAGTGGTTCCAGATGAACAAGGTTTTGCATAGAGGATGGTATATCAACAGGTTATATAAACTTGGTAGTTCATCATAACAAATATATCCGCAGATTTCACAATCACACCGAATGAAGGCGGAATTTATTCAGTGAATCAAGTAAAACTTAAAAGTTTGACTAAAGTTTTAGAGTTTTTATTCTATTGGTTTATAGCATCATGGTTTCAAATCGGTATACTCAGATCTCAATAATTATAGCCAAGACTGTGGAAAGGAAGATGACAGAACAAATGTCTGCAGGTTTAAAGTTTAGACAAGCGCTTGAAGTCGAAAAACCATTACAAATTATGGGCACAGTGAATGCCTATGCTGCCATGATGGCCAAACAGGTCGGCTATAAAGCCATTTATCTCTCTGGTGCCGGTGTTGCAAACTATTCTTATGGTCTACCTGATCTAGGCATGACGAGTCTGGATAATGTTCTGGAAGATGTGCGTCGCATTACTGAACGTGTAGATACACCCTTACTGGTTGATATAGATACAGGCTGGGGCGGTGCATTTAATATCGCACGTAGCATCAAGCAGATGATTGCTGCTGGCGCTGCTGCTGTGCATATCGAAGATCAGGTTGCACAAAAACGTTGTGGTCATCGTCTGAATAAGGAAATTGTGACCCAACAGGAAATGGTTGACCGGATTAAGGCGGCAGTCGATGCCAAAACCGATTCAAACTTTGTAGTGATGGCACGTACCGATGCACTTCAGAAAGAAGGTTTGCAGGCAGTGATTGACCGCGCTTGTGCCTGTGTCGAAGCAGGTGCAGATGCCATTTTTGCTGAAGCGATGACAGACATTACCATGTATCGTACTGTATGCGATGCAGTTGGTGTACCGGTTTTGGCCAATATTACGGAATTTGGTGACACACCATATTACACCACTGAAGAACTGGCTGAGCAGGGTATTCGCATGGTACTTTACCCGCTATCAGCTACCCGTGCGATGCAAAAGGCGGCACTGGAAGTGATGCGCTCAGTGCGTGAAAATGGTACACAGGTGCATGTGCTGGATAAAATGCAACCGCGTAAAGAATTATACGAATTTTTAGATTATCACAGCTTTGAAAACACATTAGATAAACTGTTCAAGCAGGAGAATTAAAACAATGGCTGAAGGAAAAGTACTCACTGGCGCAGGATTGCGCGGACAAGTTGCAGGAAAAACTGCACTTTCAACAGTAGGCAAAAGTGGTGCAGGCCTGACCTATCGCGGCTATGACGTACAGGATCTGGCAGAAAACTGTCAGTTTGAAGAAGTCGCTTACCTGATTTTCTTTGGTGAATTACCAACTTCAGAACAGTTGGCTGCCTATAAAGCAAAACTGAAATCTTTGCGTGTACTACCACAAGCGCTGAAAGAAATACTTGAGCGTATTCCTGCTGATTCACATCCAATGGATGTGATGCGTACTGGCGTATCGATGCTGGGCAACCTTGAGACTGAACAGTCTTTTGATCAGCAACAGGATGTCGCAGACCGTATTCTGGTGACGTTGCCAGCAATTATCTGCTACTGGTATCGCTATAGCCATGACGGCGTACGCATTGATGAAAATACCGATGATGATTCAATAGGTGCTCAGTTCCTTCATTTGCTACATGGCAAGAAACCGAATCAGCTACATGAGCAAGTGATGAATGTATCCCTGATCCTGTACGCAGAGCATGAATTTAATGCTTCAACCTTCACAGCGCGTGTTTGTGCATCAACTTTGTCTGACTTGCATTCATGTATTACCGGTGCAATTGGTTCACTACGTGGCCCATTACACGGTGGTGCCAATGAAGCGGCAATGGATATGATTGAAAACTGGAAATCTCCAGAAGAAGCTGAGCGCGAAATGCTGGGCATGCTGGAGCGTAAAGAAAAAATCATGGGCTTTGGTCATGCGATTTATAAAGACAATGATCCGCGTAATGGCATTATCAAGCAATGGTCTGAAAAACTGGCAAAAGATGTAGGTGATACTGTGCTCTACCCAGTATCAGTGCGTTGTGAAGAAGTCATGTGGCGCGAGAAAAAACTGTTCTGTAATGCGGACTTTTTCCATGCTTCTGCTTATCACTTTATGGGTATTCCAACCAAACTGTTTACGCCAATCTTTGTAATGTCACGCGTCACAGGTTGGGCGGCGCATGTGATGGAACAACGTGCAGATAACCGTATTATCCGTCCGAGCGCGGATTATACTGGTCCAGAGTTGCGTAAAGTGGTTCCAATTGCTGAGCGCACTTCTGCTGCGTAAGCCAGAGATATTCTAAATATGAAAATAAGGTCTCCATGAGGCCTTATTTTTTGCTGATTGTTGATTGACGTCGGTTTACCGACTTAATAATGCTGGATCTTCAATGTGATAACCAGTTTCGAATGGGAGGCCTAAGTATTTTACCGTCACCAGTATTTTATTCTGTTTCGGTACTTGATAAGTTTGGCTTAATCTTAAATCTGCTTTATAACTGACTGCTTGTTGAACAGGACTTTTATACTGGCTAGATTGCACCTGATATTGATAAGTCCATTTTGGAACTTTCTGTTTAGGATCATGCCATGCAGGGGCAGTACCTTTGCTGGTCTTTAATAGCTTGAGCTGAATGTTTTGCTTTTGCAAAGGTACTAACGGAATCAGACGCTTTTTAATTTTGGCAATTTCCTGGTCAAACTTACGGCTGTCCTGATCGTAGTCAATCTGCTTGGTTTTTGGATTGATATACAGGGAGTTCACCTGAATTAGCTGATTCGGAGTTTTGGATTTAAAATGATAATAATACAGTTGAGGTAGGCGTCCGCGACCATCGAGATAATGCCGCAACAGATAAAGTTTCTGGTCTTTGACTTCATACCCCAAAACTTCAATATTCTGTGGGCCACCGACAGTGGCGAAAGCGGATACAGGAATGCCAAGTGCGAGCAAAAGGGCTGCAAATCTTATTTTCATCACTGATCAGGCCTCATTGAAACAACGTGTTTTTATAAGAAATAATTTAACTATAAATACAGTAGAAATAATGAAGTTTGATCAGCATTTATATAAACAGTTTTGGCTTTAGGTGTTGAGTAGATTAATCATGTCATGTGCGATGACGGCTGCCAGTTTATTGAGACGTTCCTGTGGTGTGCCTTTAATATAATACTGGAACTGGTGAGTCTGAAGACCATCATAAACAGCGGCGAAGAAAGTACCTTCCGGTTTATCAGGTGTTGCACTACCGCCTGGTTTAAGCAAGCCTGTACAAGCAATAATCCAGTCCGCCTCCTGAAACATTTTTTTACCTGCCTCAGCCAGAGCAACCGTTACAGGCATAGATTCGGCTGAATGGGTGCTAATTAGATTCGGAGAAATTCCCAAAACATTGATCTTCACGGACGGATCGTAGCATACCAGACCTCCCAACAAGATTTCAGCACCTTCATTTTTGCAAATTGAAAACTGACTGGTTAAATAGCCAGAACTTGCACTTTCAATAAAAGCAATCTTGATGTTTCTTTGTTCCAGCAGGCCACAACATGTTTTAATCATAATGTCTATTTTGTCTTAGAAGGTAATCTTTATTCCAATGTAGTCCCATTTTGCTTTTGTATCAACTGTGAGATTATTTCTTTATTATGATGAAAGGTAAAATATTTTTTGTAATTTTAGTATTCCAAACGTAAGTTTGGCAGTTGTTAAACTGATTGCTTAATGCTTGGACAATATTTGAAATTAATGGTTTTAACTTGCTCTGATCAGTGGTAAAAATAAAAATAAAGTGCGTAAGGAAAGTAGGTTGTAAGAATGAAAACCACAGTAAAGTATTCCGTATTAAAAAGTCTAGATTATCAACTGGGTACTCCTTTATTTCAGGAAGAAATTGAGGCAGATGGTCAATATTTTGATCAGATCCCAAGCATCATTCATTACCAGAATTTAAAGTTTAAAGTCAAAAGCAAAGAATTAAAGCGTTTATATCTGGCCGAAGAGCAAGAAGAAAGCCAAACCATTATTGTAAAAGTGGTCGCAATCTAAAAATAACTTATTGAAAATAAGCCTCTTAAAATAAGAGGCTTATTTATTAGATAAAGGTCATTAAAATAGAATTTGATTAGATTTAATAAAAAATCTAATAATAATTTTAAAAATATAAAGTCAAGGTAAATTTGCAACTGAAAAGGCCTTGTTTGTGATTCTATGTAATATAGTCTGCTATTTAAAAATGGTTTTTTTCGTTTTTATATTTAATGATCTAATTTTTAGAAAATTAGGTTAAACATGTATAAGAAATTATAATTTTAAATAATTAATAAAATTCAATACCTTATAAATATAATCATATTTTATATAAGTATCAAAATGTATTTCTAAATTTTATTTTAAATTTAAGTTTATATAAAATTTTTTGATTAAGTTATGACTTTAAATGAAAAATAAAATTTATAGAAGATAGAAAGCTTTCAATATGTGTCCATTCTATTATTAAAAGTAATTTATGTTTCTTATAAATCCAGACTTCAATTACTTAACTTACCTTTTTTTACATTGAATTAATATGTAACAGGTAATAACTTGGCGAATTTTTAAAAATAGGTAGAGTAAATATTAAGTCGAAACCTAATCATCGGCGATTTAAAGCAAATAGTAAGGAGTTACACCATGGCTAATAATCAACAGCAAAATCAGCAAGACCAACAGAACCAACAACAACAGCAACAGCAAGACCAACAACGTCAGCAAAACCAGAATCAAAATCAGCAACAGCCGAACCAGCAGCAACAACAGCCGCAGGGACAGCAAAACCAACAGCGTCAGCAGGGCCAACAGGACCAGCAACGCAATCAGCAACAACAGCAACAGCCACAACAAGATAACCAGCAGCAAAATTTGCGTAATCAATAATATTAGTCAAAGCTGCAGCGCTCATATCTAAGCTGTGTAATCTCTACAAAAAACCGCCTTTTTTAAGGCGGTTTTTTATTAGATCTCTTTCATAAATCA
>NZ_DJBE01000052.1:0-58347 GCF_002429925.1 Acinetobacter sp. UBA5984 | reverse complement strand
AACTTATTTCAGGACGGGACATGATTTATATATAAAAAAGCCCACATTCGCTGTGGGCTTTTTTTATAAATTATTCACAATGAATTATTTATAACGCTCAACCATTTTCTCTAAAGAGATTGGACGAATCTTGTCTGCATTACCTGCAGTACCAAATGCTTCGTAACGGTCGATACAAATTTGCTTCATTGCATCTACAGTTGCGCTGAAGAATTTACGTGGATCAAATTCGCTTGGTTTTTCAGCCATCATACGGCGCATTGCACCAGTTGATGCCAGACGCAAGTCAGTATCGATGTTGATTTTACGAACACCGTGTTTGATCGCTTCAACCAGTTGCTCAACAGGAACACCATAAGTTTCTTTGATGTCGCCGCCATACTGGTTAATCACAGCCAGCCATTCTTGCGGCACAGAGCTAGAACCATGCATTACAAGGTGAGTATTTGGCAGTGCTTCGTGAATTTCTTTAATGCGGTCAATTGCAAGAATATCGCCTGTAGGTGGACGAGTAAACTTGTATGCACCATGAGAAGTACCCACTGCAATGGCTAATGCGTCAACATTGGTATCTGCAACGAATTGACGAGCTTCTTCAACTGAAGTTAGCAGTTGAGAATGGTCAAGTACGCCTTCAGCGCCTACACCATCTTCTTCGCCTGCCATACCTGTTTCAAGGCTACCCAGACAGCCGATCTCGCCTTCTACTGAAACGCCACATGCATGTGCCATTTGTACAGTACGGCGAGTCACATCAACGTTGTATTCATATGAAGTTGGTGTTTTACCGTCTTCACCCAAAGAACCATCCATCATCACTGATGAGAAGCCTAACTGGATAGAACGTTGACATACGTCAGGGCTGGTACCGTGGTCTTGATGCATTACCACTGGAATGTGTGGCCATTCTTCGATTGCTGCCAAAATCAGATGACGCAAGAACGGTGCACCTGCGTACTTACGTGCACCCGCAGATGCCTGTACGATTACAGGTGAATTTGTTTGGTCTGCTGCCAACATAATGGCACGCATTTGTTCTAAGTTGTTTACGTTAAATGCTGGTACGCCATAAGCATGCTCGCCGGCGTGATCCAAGAGCTGGCGCAATGAAATAAGAGCCATAATATCCTCCCAGTGAATGCCACATATTCTACATGCACAAAGGTTTCAATTCAGCAACAAATAACACTATTTAAAAAAAATCCCTGCATTTGCAGGGATTTTGTCTCACATTGACCTAATTAAGGTGCCACAGCTTCCGAAGTTGCTGCGACTGAATCGTCTGCAGTCGCTGCATCTGCNNGCATCAATCGCTGCTTGCTGTTCTGGCGTTACAGTCTCATCTGCAACGGCTGCCGAAGCTTCTGCTTCAGCTGCTGGGGCATTTTCCTGTTTCGCACATGCAGTCAGTGCCAATGATGCTGCCAATAATGCCGCTAAAGTTAACTGTTTTTTCATCACGTAATCTCGTCATTTGGTGATTTAATGTCTGCATCTTATGACAGATTTATTGCATTTTAATGACGGAGCCATGAATGGTAAGTTTCTGCTGTCAAAAAAATGACATAAAAAAGCTGGCACTTGGCCAGCTTTTTTAGGCTAAAACATGCAATTAAGCGCGTTCTAGGAGTACCGCAACTGCAGGAAGGGTTTTGCCTTCGACAAATTCAAGGAATGCACCGCCACCTGTAGAGATATAGCCAATTTTGTCAGCAACGTCGTATTTATCAATCGCAGCAAGCGTGTCACCACCACCTGCAATCGAGAAACCTTCCGATTCAGCAATCGCTAACGATAGAGTTTTCGTGCCTTCACCGAATTGATCGACTTCAAATACGCCCACTGGACCATTCCAAAGAATCGTTTTAGACGTTTTCAAAATTTCAGCAAATGCTTTTGCAGTTTCTGGACCTACATCAAGGATCATATCGTTGTCAGCAACATCTTCAACTTTTTTCACAACCGCTTTAGCAGCAGCCAATGAACCTAGGAAGTCATCAAAGTTGATTTCAGATGCATCAGCAACCACAACGTCCGTTGGAAGCGGAACAGAAACTTTTGCTGCAATTGCTTTAGCTGTGTCGATCAAATCACTTTCACACAGTGATTTACCTACATTGTAGCCAGCAGCTGCAAGGAACGTGTTTGCGATACCACCACCAACAATCAATTGATCACAGATGTCAGACAATGAAGTCAAAACATCAAGCTTGGTAGAAACTTTAGAACCCGCAACGATCGCAACCATTGGTTTTTCAGGTGTTTTCAATGCACGACCCAATGCATCCAGTTCAGCCGCCAATAAAGGACCTGCTGCTGCTACTTTAGCTAAACGAGCGACACCTTCAGTTGATGCTTCTGCACGGTGTGCAGTACCGAACGCATCCATCACGAATACGTCACAAAGGGCTGCATATTTTGCTGCAAGTTCAGGATTATTTTTCTTTTCACCTATGTTGAAACGGCAATTTTCCAGTAAAACCACTTGACCCGGCTGAACTTCAACACCATTTAGATAGTCTGTGAAAAGTTTTACTTCCTGACCCAATGCTTCAGTCAGATAAGCTGCTACAGGTGCAAGAGACTGTTCAGCCTTCGGCTCACCTTCAACTGGACGACCAAGGTGAGAATACACCATGACAGCCGCGCCCTTTTCTACTGCAGCTTTAATTGTTGGTAATGCAGCACGTAGACGCGCATCGCTAGTGATTACACCATTTTTAACCGGTACATTTAAATCTTCACGGATCAGAACACGTTTACCCATCAGGTCAAGGTCAGTCATACGCTGAAAGTTCATTGTAGAGCTCTCTTTATAGATATTAAAAACGAGGCGATTTTAAATGATTATGCAGAAAAAGGTTAGCATCTTTTGCAGAAAACATTATGAATGCCAAAGTTTTGTTATGATAGAAAAAAGCTTCTTCCAGATTCAGTACCTATGTCGATACATCCTGATCCTAATCTTAACCGTCTCAATGTTCTGGGCGAGCCTTTGGCGAGCTGTTGTTTTGATCCTATTACTGGGTATTTCCGTAATGGCTTTTGCCATACCGCACCTACCGATCTGGGACAGCACACTGTCTGTGCACAGATGACCTCTGAATTTCTGAATTTTTCCCAGAAAGTGGGCAATGACCTGATTACACCATTACCAGAACTGGGATTTCCTGGACTGCAACCTGGTGATTTCTGGTGTATCTGCGTCACACGCTGGGTAGAAGCTTATGAAGCTGGACAAGCACCACCGGTCAAGCTGCAAGCCTGTCACAAAGCTGTCCTTGCTTATGTTCCTCTCCATATTTTAGAAGAATACGCTGTCTAATGAATACCGCAAAAATCATCTTGGCTTCTTCCAGCCAGACCCGTAAAGAACTGATGAACCGTCTACGTCTTGATTACGTATCGGTCGTCCCGGACATAGATGAATCACCCCAAGGTGAAAATCATGCGGATGAATTAGCTAAACGCCTAGCTTTTAAAAAAGCTCGTCATGTCGCTGAGCTACATCCTGATGCGATTGTAATTGGTTCTGATCAGGTAGCTTGGCGTGAAGGCGCACCAGATATCTTTATGGGTAAGCCCTTAACTGCTGAAAAAGCAGTTCGCCAGTTACAGGCCAATTCGGACAAGATTGTGTACTTCAGTACAGCACTCAGCGTTCAGCAGAAATCTACCGGTTTTGAACGTACGCTGGTAGAACATTATAAAGTCAAATTCCGCAAACTGTCTCAAGCAGAAATTGAGCGTTATGTAGAGATCGAACAGCCCCTGCATTGTGCCGGTAGCTTTAAATGTGAAGGTCTTGGGATTAGCCTATTTGAAACCATGATCGGGCAGGATCAAACTACCCTGATGGGTATGCCAATGATTCAGCTATGCAATATTCTGCGTGAGCTAAAGATTTTAGTTCCTTAATCTCCTTTATTTTAGGCTTTATTTATGTCCCTACCTCTAGACGTTTTAGGCGGTATTACCGCTGAACAATTCCTTGCCGAATACTGGCAGAAAAAACCGCTGTTAGTACGTAATGCCATGCCTGAAATCGCAGGTCTGCTAGAGCCTGATGATGTCATGGAGCTGGCACTTGAAGAAAATGTCACTGCACGTCTAATCAAGCAGAAAGATCGTGATCCAAATCAGTGGTCGGTAAAGACATCTCCTTTATTAAAAGCTGATTTCCAGAAGATGCCTAAGCTCTGGACTTTACTGGTTCAAGCTGTGGATCACTATTCGTTCGACCTGTCTGAACTCTGGAAAAAGTTTGCCTTTATCCCTCAATGGCGTCGTGATGACATCATGGTGTCTTATGCGCCTCAAGGCGGTTCAGTCGGTCAACATTTCGACTTTTATGATGTTTTTCTGGTTCAAGGCTATGGTCATCGCCGCTGGCAACTGGGGCAAATGTGTGATGCCGAGACCGAACTTGTACCGGGACAGCCATTAAAATTATTGCCAGAAATGGATGTGAATTTTGATGAAGTCCTTGCTCCTGGTGATTTGCTGTATGTTCCACCCGGCCTTTCCCACTACGGCGTAGCAGAAGATGACTGTCTGACTTTCTCTTTTGGTTTCCGTATGCCAAATGTCAGTGACATGATGGACCGTGTAGGCGATAAATTTTCGGAAAATGAAGTCTTACGCAATCCATTGACTGACATTATTCGTGATCAAATTAGTGCTGCGGGTGAAGTCACAGGCAATGAACTTGAATATCTGAAAGGCAAAATTATGGAGCAGTTGCATAACTCCAATGTGCTTGAAGACGCCATCATGAGCCTGATGTCAGAACCAAAATATGAAGAGAATATCCCAGAAGCCGAAGAAATTGGTACAGGCGATCTGGAAGAAGCACTTGATCAAGGCTATAGCCTGATGCTCGAACCCGCTTCACGCCTGCTCTATACAAAAGAAGACGGTGAAACCTTGTTCTGGGCCAATGGTGAAGGAATCTGTATTTCTGAAGCATTTACCGCAAAACTGAAGCAGATTGCTGATGGTGAGCGTGTCTTACTGGATGAAGATTTCGCTGACGAAGATATGCTGGAGGATGTTGCTGAGCTATTGAATGATTCTGTACTGATGCTAGTGCCACCGGCTGAAGAAGAGTAAGTTTTTATATCTTGGTCATTTAAATCTATAAAAAAAGGAGGATCATATGGTCCTCCTTTTTTATGTCTGGATAATTTTGAGATGATTAAGGCTGATAGAGTTCCATCACCACGTGTACGCAGGTATTACCTTTTACAGACTGAATATCCAGCATTCCACCCATACGTTCAATGCGCATTTTCATACTGCGCATACCAATACTCATGCCGTTTTTCTGCACCATCTCTGGATTAAAACCAACCCCATTGTCCTGAATTTTTAAAGTCAGTTGATGTGGTTGTGTATATTCCATACTCACACTCACTTTTGTGGCCTGACTATGCTTGATAATATTGGTCAGGCTTTCTTCTACCACACGAATCAGGGTCAGACATTGCAAAGCTGTAGGTTCACGCTGCCAGACTTTGGGAAAAGTCCATTCTACGGCGATATCCATTTCTTCCAGCAACTGGGTAAATCGGTAACGTACTGGCGCAATCCAGATCACTGGCGTTTCAGGCACTTTATTGTCAATAGAAGAACCGCTATCGATGATTTGACGCAGGTCATCCCTAAGCAGCTTCAGCATGGATAAAAACTGCCGGTTAGAAATATTTTCGGTACTTTGATCCACCAGAATCATGGAACGTACAATCGAGCCCCCCAGTCCATCATGCAGTTCATGTGATAGATTAATCCGTTCCTGCAAACGCACATTATCCAGTTCCAGCTTATGCTGATCACTCAAGCTTTTATTTAGATCAGCACTGACTTGCCGTACTTTGGATTCTAACTGCGTATTAAATTTTTCGATCTTTTTGATATTACCATTCAGTCGTGTCCCCATAATTAGCACAACAAACAGGATAATAATCGGTGATGTATAAGGTGATAAGGGTGAGAATTCACTAACCGCCCTTTGACCCAGAATGATCAAATCTATAATGACACACAGCAAAATTCCCCACAGACAAAGCATCAGGAACAGATATTCCCCATTGCGGGTTTTAATGGCCCAGTAGCTGACATACATGACGCAACTAATATAAAGCAGCACATATGAGACAAAAGCGACACTGAGCACCGCTTCTAAATACTCTAAAGAACTGGCTATGATGAATACACTGAATAAAGCAGTAACCCCGATAAGTCCCCGCTCCAAACGCTGAAATTTCTGCTTTAAGAACCGAATTAGATACAGACAAAAACAGTGCATATAGAGGATAAAGAAAATCAGATTGGCTTTACTCGCCCAGATACTTGATGAGAAGGGAAAGTTTTCTGTTGTTAACACATTGGAGATAAACAAAATCCATAATAATGAACTCAGCGCGAGCCAGCCAAAAGTGGTTTCTGAACGTCGGAATAGCCAGATAATCAGGCTAATGACTCCAATCGTACCGGATAGAATCATATTGATCTGAAAGAGCGTACGGCGATCCCAGATCTTTTTTGAGTAATGCTGGTCATTGGCAATAACATTATGGAATTCAATTCTGCCAAGCCCTGCACCCTGAAAACTATAACCTCGTACATAAATCAGCAGTTCATTGTCTGTCTGCTTCAAGCCTGCAATAGGCAAAATCCAGTAACGTGATACATTCCAGCTTTTAGACAAAGGCTCTTGCAGATTTTGATCCGACCACAGCAGATCATCATTTAGGAAAACAGCTCCAGCAGAATTCAGATAGTCAATCCCAAAAACAATCGGTTCAGCCAGACGTATATTGTCCCGACAAGACTAACCCCAGCGAATTTTATACCAGGCACCCCCATTATATTTCGGCCAGTTATTTTTCCAGTTATCCGGCAATGTCACAGGTTGCCAGCCTCCCTCCGGAATTTCGAGATGGCTCGACACTTGAACTTTTTGTTGCTGTTCAATGTTCACCTGACAAAGCTCGTTAATCTGAAAATTATTCTGTGCCAGACTGATGCAAGAGAACAGGCTCAGCCAGCTCCCTATCATCAATAGAGCGAAGAACCTTAATCCTTGTCTAAACATCTTGCTAACAGACAGCATTCGCACTAAAGAATACCTAAATGCCGGGCCGTGCTGACTGCTTTGGTCCGCTTGCTGACACAGAGTTTGCGGTAAATATGCTTGATATGACTTTCAACGGTATAACGTGACACACAGAGTTCATCAGCAATTTCACGATTGCTGAGCCCCTGTGCCACCAATGAAAGAATTTCTTTTTCCCGTTGGGTCAGGCTTTCCTGTTCAGGATCAGGTACGATCTGCTCCAAGGAGGAAGATGGCTCTGAACTGGAAATCTGCTTGAGAATTTCACGCGCAATAAAAGGATCAATGGGTGCGCCGCCGCACAAAATACTGCGAATTGCCAGACTCACTTCTGTATCATCGCGTTCCTTGAGTACATAACCAGTTGCTCCTGCTTTAATTGCTTTTAGCAGACTGTCCTGAGTACTCCAAGCGGATACGACGAGTATCAAAGTTTGTGAACCGAGCTCATGTATTTTTTCAATAATGGAAATGCCATTTCCATCTGGCAATCCAAGATCAATCAGTGCTAAACAGAAGGGTTCTTGTTGCAGAAGATATTCGGCTTCCCTGACATTATTGGCGAATAGCAATACCTCATCGCTATACCCTAGATCCTTTAATATGTTCTTTAAACGGCACTGAATGACATATTGGTCTTCAACAATTAATACAGGTACCGGTAGTACGGCGTCTTGTGCTGTCATAAGCACACCCCTTATCGTTATTCTTATTACCCCATTGAAATTAAAATATAAACAAAAAAAGAAGAAAAATCATGAGTTTTTTTAACTTTATTATGAGCAGGCATAAGTATGAATAATTTTGGAAGCAGAGTTCTTGTTCTTGGAAAATTCAAATTTATAAACTATAAAAATGCCATCTATTTTAAGATGGCATTTTTTTGTAGCTTCTAAATATTAAACAGCAGTTTATTTTTTGCTTTTCTTTTCAGAACCGTATTGCTGCTTCAAATACTCCACAATATCTTTAGATTCGAACATCTTGACACCAGTATTTGGATCAACCAGATAAGGAACCTGGATATTATTCCCCATTACTTTTAAGACTTGTTCACGTTTACCCCCTGGTAAGGGTTCATATTTCCCCGGTTTTAAACGCAGTTTTGCTAGACCTTGATCCTGCCAGCGTTCTTTCGCCACATTATGGTAGATATAAGGGATTTCAAGCTCAGACAATACGCCTCGGACAATACGGGTATAAGGACTAGCTTCAAAGCCCCATAGTTCAAGAAGCTGTTCAGGTGCAGAGGTATTCTTCGACAACGGTTTAGCCATGCCACCACGTAGCCCATTCACCATCGTACCTACAATGGCAGCAACCGGCACTTTGGGATAATTTGAATATTTGGCTGGTGTTTTACCCGTCTTGCCATAATGCTTAAACAAGTGATGAATAATATCCTGAGATTCGTATAGCTTATCTCCAGTATTTTCATCTATTAAAAATGGAAACTGAAGCTTGCCACCCTGCTGTTTCACTTCGGGACGAAAGCGTTTACCGCCTCGTGGGCATGGATACACTTCATAATCGAGATTCAGTAAAGTCATGACCTCACGGACACGACGACAAAAAGGTGATCCTTCATATTCATAAAGCTTGAGAGGCTTTTCAGGCTGATTCGGAAATGGTGTACCGGTCGTACCACGTCCACCTTCCAGAAATGCGGATGCCAATGCCTGTGCTACTTTAATCTGATGGCCTAACATATCGTCTGTCCTCTTTATTATTTTCAAACCGTGAAAGCAGCAATCTAAACTGCCTAACTTCCACGGTATAGCTTGTTTTTGTATATTTTCAATAACCGGAATTAGTCCACCAATTGTTCTTTGGACAGGACAATACCATTGTTATCGGCATAAACGTATTCACCCGATTTAAAGGTCACACCACCAAAATAAAGCGGCACATCTACTTCCCCAATACCTTTACGATTGCTCTTCTGTGGAATTGAAGCCAGTGCATGCACACCAAGATCCAGCTCTGCAATCGCATCGACGTCACGCACACAACCGTAGATAATCACGCCATTCCAGTGGTTTTTCACCGCAGATTCAGCAATCAGGTCACCCATCAATGCACAGCGCATAGAAGCACCACCATCTACAACCAAAACCTTGCCGGTACCGTCTGTCGCCAATAACTCTTTTACTCGAGAGTTATCTTCAAAACATTTTACGGTCACAATCTGGCCGCCAAAGCTTTTACGTGCGCCATAACTTCTAAAGAATTTGCCATCCATGCATGGGGCGACTACCTGCAGGTCTTTATCCGGATTATCATCAAGCAGGTCACAAGTTACAAATGGTACGCTGGACATGATTTTTTACCCTCATTTCATTTTTTGTATAGCTAAATTATCATAAATTTCAAATTTCACAGTCTGATTCAGCGCTGCATATACCATAGTATGAGCCACCTGCTCTGCTGTCACTGGCTTGTATTTAAAAGAATCGGGGATAAAATGCGAAAACTTGTCAAACAGGTTCTGTGCCGCGTCTTCCAGTAAACGCTGATGATCCCGCTCACCAATCAACAAAGACGGTCGGAACAAGCTGATACGCTCCAGAGACAAGCTCTGGATATAATCCTCTAATTCACCCTTTACCCGGTTATAAAACAGTCTGGATTTTGAATTGGCACCCATCGCACTAATCAACAGATAATGAGCATCCGTTTGCTGCACCAGTTCGGCAAAATGGGCATTGATGGTGTAATCGGTATTATAAAAAGCTTCTTTGGAGCCGGCTTTCTTTAAGGTAGTACCCAGACAGCTAAAGGCATGGGTATGGCCACTGACATCCTGGTCATTGAGCATTAAAAAGTCCTCAATGACCACCTGTTTGACCTTGTGCCATTGTTCAAATTCTGGTTGATGTTTACGCACGATGACGCTAATACGCTTACAACTTGGTTCATTTGCCAGCTGTTGCACCAAAGTCTTTCCGACCAAGCCTGTAGCGCCAATCACGATAGGATATGTAATGGTTTTAGTCATTTTTTGTACGATCTCCCTGCTTAGATACTAATCTAACGTTTTCTTTAGAATTTTTCTGCAACTAAAATGTTGTCAAAGCATGTCAAGACTTGACTTAAGCCCATAGTTTCCTCAAAATATGGCACTTGTTTACGGGCTGGTGATAGTTCTTCTGATGTGGTTTTCAGTTGAGTTTCAGCCCGCCCAGACCAATCTATTTCAAGGAGTGCACGAGTGGCAAACTCTGCTCAAGCAAAAAAACGTGCTCGTCAAAACGTTAAAGCACGCAAACACAACGCAAGCTTGCGTTCTATGGTTCGTACATATCTTAAACGTACAGTAGCTGCTATTGCTGCTGGCGACTATGCTGTTGCTACTGAAGCTTACAAAAAAGCTGTTCCAGTAATCGACCGTATGGCTGACAAAGGTATCATCCATAAAAATAAAGCAGCTCGTCATAAGAGCCGTTTGAACGCGCAAGTTAAAGCATTAGCTTCTAACTAATCGCAAATCAAAAGAAGCCCTTTTAGGGCTTTTTTTGTGCCTAAAATTTAATACCAAATCAACAATAAAGAATGATGAATACCAGATTATTCCCAATTCTAGTCATAGAAATCTTTTACTTAAATAAAAATAGAATACATTATTCATCCTTATCCATAGAATGAGGTGTTGTGGTCTGATCTTGCTGCGCATTGTCTGTATCACGCTGACAGGCAGTTAATCCCAGCATAACAACCAGACTTAAAATTGTGATTATTTTCATGATGACTCCTATGCTTTCAAAATTGGTTTAAATATCAGCATAGTGATATTTCATCGTTACTCTATTTCACTTTCATACGATAAATGTAAAAAAGCTCAACCTAAATGATTGAGCCTTTGAATTATTTATTTACCTTTAATTCGGCATTCTGAAATTGGGAAATATCCAGCTCATGCACTTTGCCACGCCAAATCCATTTTAGTTTAGATTCCTCAAATACATCGCCTTCAAACCAGACAAATAGACCTTCCATCATTTTCGGCCAGTCTTCACGACTGACTTCCTGATGCCCAGACATCACTGCAATCATCGCTGCCAGAATGGTGTCATGGCTGACCGCCAGACTGAGTCCATACGGCGTTTTCGGATGAGTGTTGTAAATTAATTCAAGCACATCTACTACGCCATTAATTGGATGTTTCATTCCAGGCAAAGCATTATTGACGAAGCTATTGATAAAGCCTAATGCCCCCTGTTTTTTGAAATATGGCCCTGCTTTTTGAATATCCAGTACAAAACTGCCTGGCTCAACCAGCAAACCCTGTTCCACGATTTCAATCTTATGGGTATGCGGTGCTTTATCCGTTGCATCTGCCCCTTCGATCATCAAGGCTGCGGTATCTACACAGCGCTGAATCGGACTCGATATACAATGCTGGATATGCCGATCTGTTTGATTGACCAGATAAGCGCCCCATTCCTGCGCCAGATCACGTCCTTGCGGCGTCAACTGCAAATCATAACCTGCTAGTCCCTGACCAGCGACATCTTCACGCAGAGAATGCCGCGTAAACAGAGTCACAGGTATCTTGGTATCAGGCAATAAATCTATTGCACTGAGCATACTTGGTGGAAGCAGTTTTAATGCCACAATCTTGCCAACTGATCTATCAACGGAATCTTCCTCACTATACCATGAACGGCTATGAGCTTAATCATTGTCTTGCATGTCCGCCAGTGCCTGTAAAGCCAGTGCTTTCATGGCTTCATTCTTATAGGCGATAAACCCGCCATTCAGTAAGGTCTTGCGCTGGTTGTAGATGAATGGCCGACCTTCCAGATCAACCAACCCTCCACCAATCCGCTCAAGCATGCATTGACCGGCACTGGTATCCCACTCAGAGGTTGGATGGAAACGCGGATAAATATCTACCCGGTCTTCAAGGATCATGCAGAATTTATAGGCACTTCCTGCCTTGAACTCGGTGTACGCGCTAAGTTTAGCCAGACTTTGCAGATACTCGACATATTTTGGCTTTTGCTGACTGCTCTGACTCAGACCGACAAAGACATCCTGATGATCAGTAGCTGCCTCATAGTCAAACCATGCCTGATCCTGAATATCGTATTTTAAAGGCATGCCCTGTTCAGGGCAGAAATAGATCAACTGCTGCGCAGGAACCGCCAAAATAGCAAAGGTAGTCAGACTGCCTCTGACCAGACTAAGATTAATCGTAAATTCCGGGCGCTGGTGCAGAAACTCTTTAGTGCCATCCAGAGGATCAAGTAACCAGAAATCTGTCCAGGCATGACGCTGATCCTGCTGCCCCTCTTCTGACAGTAAAGGTAATTCTGAAATTTCTGCCAAAGCCTGGGTTAAATAACTATTCACCCGATAGTCTGCCTGGGTCACAGGAGAATCATCACTTTTCTTGACAATATCAAACGCAGCACCTGAACAATAACGCTGATATTCTTCTCGCAAAATTTCACAGGCCTGTGTCAAAATGGGCACAAACTGCAAAATCATCGGATCTTGTGGTGCTATTGTCGCTTTAAACATAGAAAACCTTATATGTCGAATTGCTCAGAAAAACCGCCTGTCATCTTTGATATGGACGGAACTTTACTTGATCTTGCCTACGATGATTTCATCTGGAACGAGTTATTACCGATCCGTTATGCCGAAACACATGGCTGTAGTCTGAAACAGAGCCGCGAAACGCTTTATGCATTCTATCAGCAACATAATCATACCCTAAACTGGTACTCTTCTCGCTTCTGGACGGCTAAAGTCGAAGTCGATGTTCTGGCCATGCAAATCGAGCATAAAGATAAAGTTAGCTTACGCCCTTATTGCCTCGAATTACTCGATTATCTTAAAAACAATGGCTATCCGATCTGGCTTGCCACCAATGCCGACTGTGCCGGTCTAGCCTTTAAACTGGAACATCTCAATCTCAAAAATTATTTTGATGTCATTGTCAGCTCGGAAAGCATTGGGCATGCCAAAGAATTTGTAGAATTCTGGCAAGGCCTGAATGCCCTGCATTCCTTTGATCCTGAGCAGGTCTATTTTATTGATGATACCGAAAAAGTCCTGAATGGCGCCAAGGCTTATGGCATCCAGAACCTGTTCTGCATCCAGCAACCATCTTCCAGTAAAGTTGCGCGCCAGACTTGCAATTACCCGATGCTGCACCAATTAACAGATTTAATCACTCATTTAAATCAGTCTGAGGTAAACAAGCAATATGCGTAAATCGTCTTTACCCGAAGATGCGGTAGGCATGCGTATAGATAAATGGCTGTGGGCGGCACGTTTTTTTAAAACCCGTTCAATTGCCAAGAATGCTATTGAGGGCGGTAAAGTCCATCATAATGGTGAGCGTGTAAAAGTATCTCGCGAAGTCCGTGTGGGTATGGAGTTGACGATTCAGCAAGGTATCGACAAAAAAACCGTAGTTGTAAAAGAACTTTCTGATGTTCGTGGTCCTGCACCTGTGGCACAGAAACTGTATGAAGAAACTGAAGTCAGTATCGCTCGCCGGGAATTGATTGCATCGCAAAGAAAGTTGCATAATCTAGCGCGTCCCGATCATCGACCAAGCAAAAAAGATCGTCGAGACATCAGTCGATTCAAGAATGAAAATAGTCAGAACTTTGATCAACATTGGTCATATAATGATGATTAAATTCAAGCGTCAGCATGTGTCGTAACATTGCTGGATTTTATAGAACACAAGGGAAATTTCTGTCACTATATTCCTGTGGAACGAAGCTCTAATGTAAGACATCCACTTGAGTACTAAGTTTGTGACATCGTATTGAGGTTGTAAGATGGATGAGAATAAAAACAAGGCGCTCAACGCTGCCTTAAGCCAGATTGAAAAACAGTTTGGTAAAAACACAGTGATGCGTCTTGGTGACAATACCGTGCAAGCAGTTGAAGCTGTATCTACGGGTTCTTTAACGCTTGATATTGCACTCGGTATTGGTGGTTTACCGAAAGGCCGTATTATCGAAATTTATGGTCCTGAATCTTCAGGTAAGACCACAATGACATTACAAGCAATTGCTGAATGTCAAAAAGCTGGCGGTACATGTGCATTCATCGATGCCGAGCACGCACTTGATCCTCAATATGCCCGTAAACTCGGTGTAGATATTGATAACCTGCTGGTTTCTCAGCCAGACAATGGTGAACAGGCACTTGAAATCGCTGACATGCTGGTACGCTCTGGTGCGATTGACCTGATCGTAGTCGACTCTGTTGCTGCATTGACGCCTCGCGCCGAAATTGAAGGCGAAATGGGTGACTCACATATGGGTCTACAAGCACGTTTGATGAGCCAAGCACTGCGTAAAATTACCGGTAATGCCAAGCGTTCAAACTGTATGGTGATTTTCATTAACCAGATCCGTATGAAGATTGGTGTAATGTTCGGTAGCCCGGAAACGACTACTGGTGGTAATGCACTGAAATTCTATGCTTCTGTACGTCTGGATATCCGCCGTATCGGTCAGGTGAAAGAAGGCGACGAGATCGTAGGTTCTGAAACCAAAGTCAAAGTTGTGAAAAACAAAATGGCGCCTCCATTCAGAGAAGCTCTGTTCCAGATTCTGTATGGTAAAGGCGTTAACCATCTTGGTGAACTGATTGACCTTGCAGTACAGCAAGAAATCGTTCAAAAAGCGGGTGCATGGTATTCATATCAAGGCGACAAGATTGGCCAAGGTAAGAACAATACCATCCGTTACTTGGAAGAACACAAAGAGCTGGCGGATACCATTGAAAAACTGATCCGTGAGCAACTGCTTACTACAGGCAAAGTAGTCGAAGATAAAGACGAAGAAGAACCAGCAGACTTTCTGGATGCATAATCCTTAAACATCATAACAGAGCGCCCTAAGGGGCGTTTTTGTTATTATGGAATAGATATTTTAATCGAGATCAATATGTCAGACGCAAAATTCAGCAAACTTTTGGACTATGATGCGATTAAACAGCAGTTTGGTGATGCTGAAGATTCAGTCACTCCTGCACCTGTTGAGTCACAGGCTTTGCCAGAATTTGATCCGGAAGATAGCTTATTTGGTAACTCTAATAAAGAGCAAAAGAAACCCGGTCTAACCGGCTCCCGTTTGCGTTCTTATGCCTTTGCTGTACTGACTCGCAAGGAATACTCCAAAGCTGAACTCATCGAAAAACTGGCACTTTATGCAGAAGATCGCAATGAAGTGGTCACTTTGGTTGAAGAACTATCTAGAGAAAACTATCAAAGTGATCAACGTGTCGCTGAAATCATGTTGTCGAGCCAAAAGCGTAAAGGCAAAGGCCCCAATCAGATTAAAATGAAGCTAAAAAGCAAAAAGATTGATACTGCCCTGATCAGTGAAGAACTCAAAGAAACGGACTGGGTACAACAGGCTTATGAACTGAAGCTTAGAAAATATGGTCCAGAAGTGACGAAAGACCCAAAACTTAAAGCCAAACAGATCCGTTTTCTAATGTATCGTGGTTTTGAAATGGATGCGATCATGAAAGCGATCAGCCGCAAGGCCAAGGCCGAAGCTTAATTCTTTTGTATTTGTGAAAAAATATGCTTAGGCTATTTTTTATTTTCCTCTTTGCCATCCTGCTTAAATAGTTTCCCTTATTACAATTAATCTCAAACAGCAAAAAGCTTTCAAAAGCTCAAATTAAGATAATCTATTTTCATGATTGAATTTTAATGTTCCAAACAATTCAAGTATCCAAGGAAGTGGCATTAGATAGAAATTTAAAAGTAAACATTAAAGAAAGGGAAAATAATGAAGATTAAGATTTAAAAATAAAGAGAGAATAGAGAAATTTTATAATTATAAATCTGGTGGCAACCCTACCAGCAAAGCTCCGGCACATCATAGATCTACTACCGTTGCTACCTTCCGGTCCTGGCGGGGTTCATAGAGTACAATTGCGAAGTAACCGGCAGGGCTACCATTACAGAAACAGAGTATAGAGATTTTTACTGAAGTTGCAAGGGCTGTATTTCAAATTTTCGGCATAAGCTATCCGTTTGATTATTTTAAAAACAATATGCCCCAAGATGCTGGTTTTTTAATATTCTTCACAATTAATTCATGAATATCGAAATTCACATGATCTTTGTAAAACCTTGTTGCAATTTCTAAAAATGCCGTTTTAAATGTGAAGCTATTAAACGGGTTATCTCTTTTAGAATAAATGAGCTGCGGATACATAATCTCGCCAAAAATCATGGAACTTATATGATGTTTAAGAAACAGGTATTGTGTGCCCTCACTGCACTCTGTACAACCTCTCTTTTTGCTGCGATTCCTATCGAATCACGTGGACTCAGCCAAGGTGCTCAATCAAATAATATCAGCTCTCAATCTGCCATTGCTACAGGTGCAGATGCACCTCAGACCAATACCAGTTGGCAGCTCATGCAAAAAAACCAGCAGCTTGAAAATGATCTACGCAGTTTACGTGGAAAAATCGAAGAACAAGAAAATGAGATCGAGAGATTAAAAAGCGAATTAACCAACCGCTATGCCGATCTGGATCAACGTCTTGAACTGTTGCAGCAAAAAATTGAACCTGCTGAAGATACTCCCGCGGAGGATAACCAACAGGATATTTCTCCCAGTTTAAGCTCTAATGCTCCAGTAGCGACTAATCAGACATCCACAACGCAACAGTCGAGTGAGCAGGAAAAAGCGGCTTATACTATTGCACTGGATGCCTATAAAAATGGTGGTGCAGCTAAAGCCATTGCGCCCATGCAGAATTTCATCAAGAATAACCCAAATAGCGTCTATATCAGCAATGCTCACTTCTGGTTAGCCGAATTCAACCTGTCCATTGATCCACCGAATTTTAATGAAGCAAAGAAGAATTATCTGATTGTGGTTGACCGCTATCCGAATTCTGCAAAAGCCTCTACTGCCGTTTATCAGCTTTATAATATTAGTAAGGATGTAGAAAAGAATGCTACTCTTGCTTCGCAATATAAAGCGAAACTACTCAAGAACTATCCGAAAGCTGAAGAAGTTAAATTTCTTAAGTAAAATATAAAGCCTCAAAATAAAAAAGACACCATGCAGGTGTCTTTTTTAATTCCAACTTCACTTCTATAACTTAACGCACAATGCCACGCTTTGATTGTTCAAGTGAATCAATCAGACGTTGGGCTTCAGAAACTTCTGGAAGAATCTCGTTACGGATTTTCTCAATAGCTTCCTGAGTCGTTAAGCCAGATTTATAAATCAGCTTAAAGGATTCACGTAAACCATTAATCACGTCTTTTGACCAGCCTTTACGACGCATGCCTTCAATATTCATGGCAAATGCATGGGCCGGGTTACCCGATACCATCACATAGGCAGGAACATCTTTCAGAATCAGTGAAGCACCACCAATCATGCTGTAAGAGTCAATTTTACAGAACTGGTGAATACCTGAGTTACCACCAATCACGACATAATCGCCTACGTGTACGTGACCCGCCACACCGACATTATTTGCAAAAATGTTATGATCACCAACCATACAGTCATGTGCAATATGCGTATTTACCATTAACAGGTTATGACTGCCAATCTTGGTAATACCTTTGTCCTGAACCGTACCACGGTGCAGACTGCAGTGTTCACGAATCTTATTATAATCACCAATTTCCAGCCAGGTTTCCTCACCTGCATATTTCAGATCTTGGCAGACTTCACCAACACTGGCGAACTGAAAAATTTCATTATGTTCACCAATACGTGTGAAACCACCTACCACGACATGTGAATGCAGTTTGGTACCAGCACCAATCGTGACATTTGGCCCAATAATACAATAAGGGCCAATCTGTACATCTGCAGCAATTACTGCAGATGCGTCAATGATGGCAGTTGGATGAATTAGGGGATTATTGCTCATGCCTGCTCGACTTTCAGATGGGAAACCATAATTTCCGCGGTTGTTGCGACAATGCCATCTACTGTGGCAATACAATTATATTTATAAATGCCACGTTTTTGCATCACTAATTCAGATTTAAGTACTAATTGGTCGCCAGCAACCACTTGTTTTTTAAATCGAACCTTTTCAGCGCCAGCAAAAAGGAATAATGAACCTTCTTTTGGAGTTTCATTATTCATGACAAAACCAAGGATACCTGAGATCTGTGCTAATGCCTCGACAATCAATACGCCTGGCATGATTGGATAGTTCGGAAAATGGCCTTGCAGAAACTCTTCATTAATTGAGACGTTTTTATAACCAACAATGCCATTTTCGGTAATATCGACAACGCGATCTACCAGCAGAAATGGATAGCGATGGGGCAAATATTCACGAATCTTTTGAATATTCATTGGCAATTCAGGCTTCGTGAATGTAGGCAAATTCGACTCTGTCATCATAATTATTTACGCAACTTAAATGTTGATTCAATGGACTCAATTTGAGATTGCATATGATCCAATCGTTTTACCAACTGGGTCAATGGCACATCTGCTAATTGTCTTAAGCGAACCACTGTGCGTTTCCATTGCTGATTTGGCAACAATCCCATGCCTGAAGAATAAGTACCTTCTTCAGTAATGTTATTTGTCACCATTGACATTCCTGTCAAGGTCACATTATCGGTGATATGTAGGTGTCCTGCTACCCCACAGGCCCCCGCGAGAATACAGTTTTTGCCAATCGTGGTACTACCGGCAATCCCGCATTTGGCTGCAATCGCAGTATTTTCACCAATCTTGACGTTATGGGCGATTTGCACAAGATTATCAATAATGACACCTTGTTCCAGAATTGTGTCATCCAGTGCACCCCGGTCAATACTACAGTTTGAGCCGATCCGGACATCATCTGCAATACGGACTGAACCCAACTGGGCAATCCGATGCCATTTACCTTGATAAGGTGCGAAACCAAAACCTTCACTACCAATCACGGTATTGGCATGGATACGAACACGATTACCAATTTTTGTAGCACCTGTTAAAGTCACATGTGCATCAATAAAACAGTCCCGACCAATTTCAACCTGGTCGTCAATCTGAACGTGTGACTGGATAATGGTATTTTCACCCACCACACAATTCTCACCAATGACGGCATAATGGCCAATATAGGCGCTGTCAGCAATGATGGCAGATGGATGAATTTGTGCGGTACTTTCAATTCCCTGAGTCGTATGCTTTTTCTCAAAAACGTGAGTCAGAATTGCAAAAGCCAGATAAGGATTGGCAACGACAATGAAGTTCTGCTGGGAAATTAGCTGCTCTTTTAATTCAGCAGTCACAATTAAAGCACCTGCCTTACTCTGAGCTGCCTGTTCCAGATATTTATCTGCATTGACAAATGCAAGGTCATGAGAGGTTGCATTTTCAAGACTTGCCAAACCTCTCAAACATAAATCCGCCTGACCTACATACTCACCTTGGACAAGACGAGCGAGGTCAGCTAACTGAAGTTTTTGATGATTCATCGATTATTTAATTGCATTAACCTTTTGAATCATTTTATCAGTTAAATCATACTTCGCGTCATAAGCAAGTACGGAATTTTTATTTAAAACCACATCTAGCTTGTTTTCTTGGCGCAATTGTTCAGCAGCACGCTTCAAATTCCCTTCAAAAGCCTTATTTACACTTTGCATGCGCGTTTGTACAGTTGCCTGTACCTGTTGCTGTACACCTGCCAGTTGAGTCGCTTTCCCTTCAAATTCTTTAGCTATTTTTTCACGTTCTGCCTGTGTTTTTGCAGTCTGGCCTTTTTGCTTGATTGCAGCAAGGTCTTTTTGAAACTGTGCAATCTGGGCAGTTTGCGGCTTGATTTCATTTTCCAGAGTGGCATTTTGCTGCTTTAAATAAGTACTGTTTTGTACTACTTTTTCCAGATCAACGATCCCATAATCATCCGCATGTGACAATGAAGTTAAACCCGCTAAAGCAATACCCATTGCCATCATCATTTTTTTCATGTTTTTACCCATTCAAAAAATTTTGCTCACAAAACCTGATGGTTTCATGAGCAAAATTTGTATTTAAGATCAAAGTCTTCTTAGAAAGTACGTCCAATTTCGAACTGAACATTTTGAGTTTCATCACCGTCTTTATCATTCAACGGGTATGCATAGCTCAGTGATAATGGACCAATCATGGTAATCCAGGTGAAACCAGCACCTACGCTATAACGCATATTGCCTGCATCGAAACCAAAGTTATCTTTACAGTACTGTTTACCACTCACCGAGCTGCCATTCACGAAAATATTATCATTAGATACATCACACTGAGTATCAAATACTTGAGCACCTTCAGCAAAGAGTACCGGACGAACCTGACGCGCCCAATCTCCCTTAAATGGAACAGGCAGAACCAACTCAGTACCAAACTGAACTAAAGCATTACCGCCCACTTCTTCTGGGGATGGATCAGTCCGGCCGATGTCAGAGAAATATACGCCTGGATATTTAGGACCTAAGGTACTGTTTTCATAACCACGTACTGAACCATAACCACCGGCATAGAAGTTCTTATAGAAAGGCAAGTCATTACCATAGCCCAACTTACCATATCCACGCAGAACAAAATCTTTGCCTAATGGGAAGAAAGCCTGAGCGTCATAAGTGAGCTTTTGATATTCCACATCGCTACCTGGCAAAGCAATTTCTGCATTGACACGATGTGACATACCTGTGGTCGGGAACATTGGACGGTTCAAAGTATTATAAGACCAACCCAGATTCAGGTTATAGGTCAAGAAATCACCCTTAAACTCTTGACCATATGAAATAGTATCAAGTGGAGCACCATTTGCATCTACACAGTTGCCTGTTGCAGATTCAACCTGACCTGGACAGAAGTCACCACGCTTGGTTTCTTTACCACCATTACGTTCCAAATAGTCAGCCACATATGTAGATACATATGGCCCTGTGGTCACTTCAGTCTGGTCTATATTCAGACCCAGGCTTATACTCTGGTTCTCATCAATTGGATAACCAAAGTTGATACCACCACCCAAGCTGTCTGTAACATAGTTGTTTACGTTATAGTCATCATCCAGCTTGGTTTTACGGTAGTACATATTATAGCCGCGACGTACACCATCAATCGTGAAGTACGGGTCCATTACACTCAAGTTATAATAATCTTGAGTTTCAGAACGTGACAGATCAATCGAAACGCTGTTCCCTGTACCCAGGAAGTTAGTCTGACTTAATCCAGCCTGGAACGTTACACCACCGCTTTGCGAGAAACCAACAGCTAGAGTACTTGTACCTGAATGCTGCTCTTCAACTGCCACATTCAAATCAATTTGATCTGGTGATCCTGGAATACGAACAGGTTTGATATCAACTGTTTTGAAGAAACCAGTACGTTCTAAACGTACTTTAGACAGATCAATCTTCTCATTGCTTGCCAGTGCACTTTCCATCTGGCGCATTTCACGACGCAATACCTCATCGGCAGTTTTAGAATTACCTGTGAAATTGATCCGACGTACAGTCACTTGTTGACCTGGATTAATATAGTAGTTCAGATCAACCTGTTTAGTTTCATTATTGATTTGAGGTACAACATTTACTTCAGCATAATAATAGCCAGCATTACCATATTTACGTAACAATAACTGTTTAACCGCATTCACTCGTTCCTGAGAGTAGGTGTCGCCTTCTTTATACAACTGCAAAGCTTGTAGCTCTTCAGGTTTATAAAGCGCATCACCCAGGAATTTGGTTTGTCCAAACTTAAACTGTTCGCCTTCATTGACTGAAACTTCAATAAAGACATTCTTTTTATCTTCACTCAGGTTCAGACTTGAATTGGTAATATTGAAGTTGATGTAACCACGGTTCAGATACATCGCACGTAAGGCTTCCAGGCTCGCAGCCATTTTTTCACGTGCATAACGGTCATTACGCGAGATGACCGAGCTCCAGCCACTTTCTTTAACAGCGAATGCCTGTTTGATATCTGATTCTTTAAAGACAGTATTGCCTATAATATTGATATCAAAAACTTTAGCGGCTTTACCTTCAACAAAATCGATCAGCACTTCAACACGGTTGTTTGGTCGCGGTGTCGTTGTTACCGTAATATCGGCATCATAACGACCTTGCTGCATATATTGCTGTTCCAGCTCGGTTTCGACTGTTTGCAGTGCAGATTTCTTCAGTACCTCACCTTCAGCCAGACCCATTTTTTTCAGGCCTTCTTCCAGCGCTTCCTTCGGAATCAGCTTATTGCCTTTCAGCTCGATTTTTGAAATTACCGGACGTTCTACCACCTGGAATACCAAGGTATTGCCCTGCTGAACGGCTTTAATGTCATCAAATAGTCCAGATGCATACAAGCTACGAATCGCATTGGCAATGATCGGATCATTCACCCGGTCACCACTGTTGATTGGCACCAAGCCGTACACATTTTCTGGAGTTAAACGTACCAATCCATCAAATTTTATATCTTGTACAATGAAGTCTTCTGCCGCATATACTTGTTGTGCTACTGCCATTGCACTAACGAGTGCCAAAGGCATAAATAAATGTGTGTGCTGCATGCCAGTCTTTTCCGCTGTTAATTATTCCATTTACGTTATTATAAACGCATAAAGTCATTAAATAATGCCAAAAGCATCATACTGCCGAGCAGTACCATACCAATTTTTAATCCAACCAATTGTATTTGTTCAGAAACAGGTTTACCACGAATTAATTCGATAAAATAATAAACCAGATGTCCGCCATCAAGCATTGGGATTGGCAATAAGTTTAATATCCCTAAACTTACACTCATTAGCGCCATAAAGGAAATAAAAGTTTTCCAACCCATTTCCGCGCTTTGTCCCGCCACTTTGGCAATGGTAATCGGGCCAGAAAGATTATCCAGACCAATCAGACCACGTACCATTTTGACGATCGAGTTCAAAATCATTGAAGACAGATGTGCTGTCTTGTCAAAGGCCATCACCATCGCCTCAACAGGCGTATAGTGAATCGTCTGTTTATATTCAGCAGGAATTGTCACCTTGCCCGGATCACTTTGAACTCCGAGCATACCGGTTACATTCCCCATATTGTCACGTTTGCCTTGCGGCATGACTTGAAGATGTACCACCTGGTTACCACGCAATACATCTATCTTAAGTAATTTTTCTGGTGATGCCTGTACAACCTGTACCACATCGAACCAGTCTTTCATCTGTACACCATCAATGGCCAGAATCTTATCGCCTTCTTTAAGACCCTGACGAATGGCTGCACCATCTTCACTCAGTTTGCTCACCACAGCCGGAATTTCCGGACGATATGGCAAGAAACCTAGTGTATCAAGAGGTGACTGACTTTGATCTTTAAGAAAGTCTTGAATTGGTAACTGGAATATCTTGTTTTCACCCGCACGGTCTGCCTGAATCGAGACCACACCAGTTTCACCCACACGATCCACCAAGGCATAACTCAGTTTTTCCCAAGTTTCGACTTGCGCACCATCTACAGCGACAATCTTGTCACCCGGCTGCATCTGTACTGCGGCTGCCGGTGTGTTTGGTAAGACCTTGCCTACGCGAGTATTAAGCTGTTCTTGTGCAGGTAAAAAAAGCACCCAAAACAGGACAACGGCTAAAAGCAGGTTAATGAGAGGACCCGCAGCAACGATGGCAATACGTTTCCAGGGATGCTGACGGTTAAAGGCTTTAGGCAAGTCTTCTTCTGCCACACTGCCTTCACGCTCGTCTAGCATTTTGACATAGCCACCCAAAGGCAAAGCTGAAAGCTGATATTGGATACCGGATTTTTTAGAAGTCCATTTTAGGAGGGTTGGCCCAAAACCAATGGAATAGACCAGTACTTTAACGCCCAGTTTACGTGCCACAATGTAGTGACCAAACTCGTGAATCGCAATTAAGGGACCGAGTAATAGGATTGCGGCTGCAATAATAAACAAGGCGTTCATGTCTTAACTTCCTTTATTCACAACATATTGCTGTGATAAACCTCGTGCTGTGTGATCTGCATGCAGAATAGTATCCAGATCATGTGCTGGTTGATTGTCCATCTGATTCAGGACAGTTTCAACCACCTGAGGAATTTGGGTAAATCTGATTTGCTGATTTAAAAATGCAGCAACTGCAATTTCATTGGCCGCATTCAAAATTGTAGGCGCAATTCCACCACTCTTCATGGCTTGACGTGCTAATTTCAGTGCCGGAAAACGCACCACATCCGGTTCCTGGAAATTCAGCTGTGAATGCTTAAACAAATCCAGAGCCGGGATATGGGTACTGATCCGTTGTGGCCATGCCAAAGCATGTGCAATTGGCGTGCCCATATCCGGGTTACCCATTTGTGCCAATGTCGACCCGTCCACATATTGCACCATGGAATGAATAATACTCTGTGGATGGACAACAACTGTAACAAATTGTTCTTGAACTGCAAACAAATGACACGCTTCGATAAGTTCCAGCCCTTTATTCATTAAAGTAGCTGAATCTACAGAAATCTTTTGCCCCATTGACCAGTTTGGATGTTTGCAGGCTTGAGCAGGCGTCACATCATGCAATTGCTCAAGAGAATGATTCAGGAATGGACCGCCAGAAGCAGTCAGTAAAATCTGATGAACACCGAGCTTAGGTTGACCATTACGTTCGGCATCAAAGTAGTTTTGAGGCAGGCACTGGAAAATCGCATTATGTTCAGAGTCGACTGGCAATAATAATGCACCATAATCTCGCGCAGCTTGCATCATGATGTCGCCGGACATGACCAAGGCTTCTTTATTGGCCAATAGGACACGCTTACCCGCTTTGACTGCAGCCAATGTAGGAAGCAGGCCCGCCGCCCCGACAATTGCTGCCATCACGATATCAACATCCGCATACTCTGCGACTGAAATTAAGCCTGCTTCGTCCTGAAGAATTTCGATATCTGATAAGCCCTGTACTTGTAGCAGCTGAGAAAGCTCATCAACTTTATTTGCAGGCACTACAGCCACTTTAGGACGGTACTGCTGACAGATTTCTGCCAGCTCAGTAATACGACTTTGCGCTGTCACAGCGAAAACCGAGTAAGCTTCAGGATGTTGCTGCAAAATTTTTAAAGTACTTTGACCAATTGAACCTGTAGCACCCAGTATACAAACAGCTTGTGACATTTATAAATCTACGCCAATAAGTTTTAAAACATATATGCCTGTTGCAAAGATAGGAGCTGCAGCAAGCAAAGAATCAATACGATCTAGTACACCACCATGACCCGGCAAAATACGGCCCGAATCCTTGATTCCAGCACGACGCTTGATCATGGATTCAAACAGGTCACCTAGCACTGAACTAAATACGGTAATAACAGAAAGAATCAGGAACAGACATAGCTCTGGCCAGGTCATATCCAGATAAAGTGAAGCGACGGCAACCACGATGAGCATGGAGGTAAGAATACCACCGTATAGACCTTCTACCGACTTGTTTGGGCTGACATTTGGTGCGAGTTTTTTCTTGCCGAATTTGCGTCCAACAAAGTAAGCGCCACTGTCTGCACCCCAAACCAGCAGGAACAGGTACATTAACCACCATGGGGAGTTTAACCAAACCGAGAAGATTGCCGTAACAGCAGCAGAAACCAGTACAATCCCGATGCCATGCAAGCTGACATTGTACCAGCCATCATAATCAGGATAGGTTTTAACCCAGTAGATACTCAGCAACCAGGTCAGAATAGATGCCGACCACAATAATAAGGCCACATCCCAATAGTATAAAGCCAGTGCAGATAGGGCTGCAGTCAGTAGACCATAGCCCCACGCCACTGGCTTGATAACATTTTTACATTTTCGCGGCATGAGTTTAAACCACTCATAGCCTGCCACCCCGGCAGCCACAACCATCAATGCGAACATTGGATATTGTGATTTGGTCGCAAACATACAGCTCAGTACGACTGCAACCAGCACCAATGCGGTTATAATCCGCTCAAACATGTGTATTAATTCTCAAGTCTTTCTTGAAGAATCTGCTCTGATGTTTTACCAAAACGACGTTCGCGCCCACCAAATACAGCAAGTGCATCATCGAATTCCTCTACGGTAAATTCTGGCCATAAGGTCTCAGTAAAATACAGCTCTGCATATGCTGCCTGCCAGAGCAGGAAATTGGACAGGCGGAAATCTCCACCGGTACGAATCAGCAGATCAACAGGCGGCAAGTCACTCAAACTGACATATTGACCGAACACATCAGTATCAATTGCTTCAAGATCTAATTTATTTATTAAAACATCCGCAGCAATCTGCTTCGCAGCTTGTGCCATGTCCCACATTCCACCATAGCTGATTGCAATGGTAAGCGTCATACTATCGAAATTAGCAGTCCTTTGTTCTGCTTGCAACATCAATGCTTGCAATTCAGGAGATAAACGCGACCGATCACCAATAAAACGTAAAGCAATATTAAATTTTTGCATACGTGGTAACTGTTCATGAATCGTGTCTTCCAACAACTTCATGAGCAAGTCGACCTCATATTGGGGACGGTTCCAGTTTTCGCTAGAGAATGCAAAGACCGTTAAAGCCTGGATATTTCTTTTTCTACAATGTTCAACAATCGGGTCTAGAACCGTTTTTCCTTCACGGTGTCCATCGCCTTTCTGCATCTGATTTTTTTTGGCAAAACGATTGTTGCCATCCATGATGATGGCAACATGTTTTGGAAGACGGGAATTTTCTTCAGAAGCGGTCATTGATGAATTAAACCTTCATCAATTCAGCTTCTTTCGCAGCCAAGCGCTTGTCAACTTCAGCAACAAATTTGTCTGTGATTTTCTGAATTTCGTCAGATGCACGACGTTCATCATCTTCAGAAATTTCTTTTTCTTTCAACAATGCTTTGATGTCACCCAATACATCACGACGGATGTTACGAATCGCGACTTTGGCATTTTCAGCTTCGTTTCGTGCAACTTTCTGCATGTCACGACGGGTTTCTTCAGTCAACGCTGCCATTGGTACACGGATCGCGTCAGCAGTAATCGGGTTCAAACCAAGATCAGACTCACGGATCGCCTTATCAATCGCAGCAACCATTGAACGTTCAAATGGTTGAACCAGCAATGTACGTGAATCTTCCACGCCTACGTTTGCAACCTGATTCAATGGCACATCAGAGCCGTAGTAAGGAACCATGACGCCGTTCAAAATTGATGGATGCGCACGTCCGGTACGAACTTTTGCGAAACCATGTTCTAACGAGTCAAGAGACTTGTTCATACGCTCTTCTGCGTCTTTTTTAAGATCGTTAATCATATGATCTTCCTTACTTAATTCTTAAAAGATGTATTTACTAAATTAGGAGGTAGTATAAAGGGCTTTGTAGCTCACGTCATTAATTGGTGACGTGAGTTCCTTCTTTTTCACCCATCACCACTGAAAGCAATGCGCCAGATTTGTTCATGTCAAATACTTGAAGTGGCACATTGTGGTCACGACATAAGCAGATCGCAGTTAAATCCATGACGCCCAACTTCTCGTCCAGCACCTGATCAAATGTCAAGGTATCGTATTTCACGGCATCTTCGTATTTGCTTGGATCTTTGTTGTAAACGCCATCAACCTTAGTAGCTTTCAGGATCAGGTCAGATTCAATCTCGATACCACGCAAACAAGCTGCTGTATCCGTAGTAAAGAACGGATTACCTGTACCCGCAACAAATACGCACACTTCACCTTGAGTCAGATGACGAATCGCATCACGGCTAGAATAAGATTCAACCACTGCACCAATCGGTAATGCAGACATCAAACGGGTTTTGATATTACGGCGTACCAAAGCATCACGTAATGCCAGACCGTTCATGACAGTCGCCAACATACCCATCTGGTCACCGGTTACACGACCAACAAGACCGTCTTTTTGCAACTGGCTACCACGGTACAGGTTACCGCCGCCCACCACGATACCGACTTGTACACCCAAACCCACGAGATGCGCAATAGAAAGTGACATCTGATCGAGCACTTGTGCATCGATACCCATGTCCTTGTTTCCTGCCAGTGCTTCACCAGATAGCTTTAGCAGGATGCGACCAAATCGTGGCTTTTTAGAATCCAACATCATCAAACTCCAAATTATTTAATCTAAATTCTTTTAATTCAAAATCTTAAGCAGACTTGATTGAGATCAGTTTGGCAAATAAATCATATTCATCTGCATCAGTGATTTCGACTTCAAGCAAATCCCCTGCCTTAATCACACTTTTGTCGATATCTTCAACAAAAACATTACCATCAATTTCAGGCGCATCCGCATATGAGCGCGCTACAGCAACCGGGAATTCTTCTTCCAGGTCATCGACTAGCACCGTCATTTTCTGGCCAATACGTTTTTGTAGCTTCGCTGCTGAAATTTCCTGCTGAACCTGCATGAAACGTTCATAACGCTCCTGCTTGATCTCTTCCGGCACATGGTCTGGAAGATCATTCGCCGTCGCACCTTCAACTGGTGAGTAAGTAAAACAGCCCACGCGATCCAGTTGTGCTTCTTTCAGCCAGTCCAGAAGCATCTGGAAATCTTCTTCAGTTTCGCCCGGGAAACCCACCACAAATGTAGAACGGATGACTAGGTCAGGACATTTCTCACGCCAAACTTTTAAACGCTCCAGTGTATTTTCACTGTGAGCAGGTCGTTTCATCAGCTTCAGGATTCTTGGGCTAGCATGCTGGAATGGAATATCCAGATAAGGCAGGATTTTGCCTTGAGCCATCAAATCAATCACGGCATCTACGTGTGGATATGGATAGACATAGTGCAGACGCACCCAGATGCCCAATTGACCCAATGCTTCACACATGTCATAGAATTTGGTTTTAACTGGCTGGCCGTTCCAGAAATCCAGTTTGTATTTGGTGTCGACGCCATAAGCAGAAGTATCTTGGGAGATCACGAGTACTTCTTTGACACCTGAACGTTTCAGTGCTGCAGCTTCTTCAAGCACAGAACCGACTGGACGAGATACCAGATCACCACGCATACTTGGAATGATGCAGAAGGTACAACGATGGTTACAGCCTTCCGAAATTTTCAGGTATGCATAATGTTTAGGGGTTAAACGGATACCCTGCTCAGGCACCAGATCAATAAATGGATTGTGTTTTGGCGGTTCAGGGACATATTCATGTACCGCATCCATCACTTCTTCATATGCTGCTGCACCCGTCACCTTCAGGACATTCGGGTGCATTTGGCGAATTTTATCTTCGTCTTTTCCTAGACAACCTGTTACGATGACACGACCATTCGCGCTCATCGCTTCACCGATGGCATCTAAAGACTCTTGTACTGCAGATTCAATAAAACCACAGGTATTTACTACTACTAAATCAGCACCGTCATAATCCGATGCGACATCATAACCTTCAGTCTTTAACTGAGTTAAAATTCGTTCAGAATCTACCAATGCCTTAGGACAGCCTAAAGATACAAAACCGACTTTGGGGGACTTCATGAATCTGCGCTCCACTAGAATGCGCGTATTGTATGTCTTTTCGCATCATAAAAATAGTTGAAATGGCCACTCTTTGCATCACGCACTAAAATAACGCCATAAAATATTCAATATAAAAGCTAATGCACCAAAATGAATCATTTTAGGTTTACAGCCTCAATTTAATCCGTTATACCTGAGTTTGATTGGGCATCCCCGTCAGATTTCGTGCATTTTTCAGCAAAATTTTAACAAGAGTTCTAAAGTTGGCGTGCATCTTGCTTAATTTGCCTCAAATCTGAACTTTGAAATTGTTATTTTGCTTTATGAAGATGCCATTGCGCCATTTTAATACAGGAAAACCACCGCTAATGGATCAGCCTCATTCCATCGATTATCGCCTTTTGGTGGACAACCTGACCACTGCCATTATGCTGGTTGATAGTCACCTGAATATTTATTACTTAAATACGGCCTGCGAGGCTATGTTTGATGTCAGCCTGTTACGCGCATCAGGCACGCCCGTGTTAAATATTCTGCAAGCGCCAACAGATGAATTCAATACTGAAGAATCTCTATATAACACGTTGCATACTGGCCAACCTTACACTCGCCGTGAGGCGACGATCATCGTCAACTTTAAAGACATTCATGTGGACTATACGGTTTCCCTGCTCAATGCGGGCAAGCCAAATCATCCTTTATTGCTGATCGAGCTGAATCAGCGTGACCGTATGCTGAAAATCTCACGTGAAGAAAACTATATTCAACAGCACCAGGTCGCGCGTCAGTTGATTCGTGGCGTGGCACATGAGATCAAGAATCCACTCGGTGGCATCCGCGGTGCAACACAGCTTCTGGCACGTAGCCTTGAAGATCCAAAATATAAAGAGTTCACTGACATTATTATTAGTGAAGTGGATCGCCTGAGAAATCTGGCAGATAGCATGCTCGGTTCACGCCAGTTACCAAGCTATGAAATGGTCAATGTGCATGAACCCTTAGAACGCGTCCGCTCACTGATTGTAAATCAGACTAAAAAGAAAATTAAAATCACCCGGGACTATGACCTGTCCCTGCCGGAAGTTTTGGCAGACCGCGATCAGCTCATTCAGGTTATGCTAAATATCTGTGTCAATGCCGTTCAGGCGATGACAGAAAATAAAGACTTCTTTATCGAGCATCAACCGGAACTTATTTTAAGAACCCGGATTCAGCGTCTTTATACCATTAGTGGTGTAATTCACCGATCTGTGGTTCGAATTGACATTGAAGATAATGGTCCGGGTGTTCCAGACGATATTATCGAAGCCGTGTTCTACCCGCTTGTGACCAGCCGTGCCAAAGGAACCGGACTAGGTCTTAGCATTGCTCAAAATATTATGCATCAACATAACGGAATGATTGAATGCCAGTCAGTTCCAGGAAAAACCGTATTTAGCTTATTTTTACCTTGGGAGTCAGATCATGTCGCGAAATAAAATATGGGTGATTGATGACGATCGTGCCATGCGTTGGGTACTAGAAAAAACATTCAAAGAAGAAGGTTTCGACGTCACCAGTTTTGAAGAAGCCCAGTCAGCACTTGATCAATTGGGTGTCGATGCACCTGATGTGATCCTGACCGATATCCGTATGCCGGGTATTGATGGTTTGACCTTTTTAGGCAAGGTCAAGAATACCAATCCTGATCTGCCGGTTATTATTATGACGGCGCATTCAGATCTGGAATCAGCGGTATCCAGTTATCAAACGGGTGCTTTTGAATACCTGCCAAAACCATTTGATATTGATGAAGCGTTGGCACTGGTCAATCGTGCGATTTTACATATCACCAAATTACAGCAGCAAGAATCTGCCAAATCTGCACCAACGATTCAGTCAACTGAGATCATTGGTGAATCGCCAGCAATGCAGGAAGTCTTCCGTGCCATTGGTCGTTTGTCTCAGTCCCATATTACCGTGCTGATTAATGGTGAATCCGGCACAGGTAAAGAACTGGTCGCGCATGCGCTACACCGCCATTCACCTCGTAGCAATAAACCGTTTATTGCGCTGAACATGGCCGCGATTCCGAAAGACCTGATTGAGACTGAATTGTTTGGTCATGAAAAAGGCGCTTTTACCGGTGCCAATACTCAACGTCAAGGCCGTTTTGAACAGGCCAACGGCGGTACGCTGTTCCTGGATGAAATTGGCGACATGCCTTTTGAAACACAAACGCGTTTGTTACGTGTCCTAGCTGATGGTGAATTCTATCGCGTTGGTGGTCACATTCCAGTTAAAGTTGATGTACGTATTGTGGCAGCAACGCATCAGGATCTGGAAAAGCTGGTACATGATGGTCGCTTCCGTGAAGACTTATATCACCGTCTAAACGTGATTCGTATTCATATTCCTAAACTGGCGCATCGCTCTGAAGATATTCCGATGCTGGCACAGCACTTCCTGGCGCGTGCAGGTAAAGAACTGGGTGTAAATCCTAAAATCTTGCGTCCTGAAACTCAGGAATATATGCAAAAGCTGCCTTGGCAAGGGAACGTGCGTCAGCTTGAAAATACCTGTCGCTGGCTAACTGTGATGATCACAGGCCGTGAAGTTTATCCAGAAGATCTACCACCTGAATTAAAGCAAATTCCAATTCAGCAGCAGGATCCGGGCACTCCAATTCCCAACCTGAATCAAATTGCACCGCATCACTGGGATGAATTATTAGGTCAATGGGCGATCCAGAAACTGAAAAACGGCGAAATGAAGCTATTAGATGTGGCCACACCAATGTTTGAACGCACTCTGATCAATGCTGCCCTACAACAAACCCGTGGTCGTAAGCGTCATGCAGCCGAACTATTAGGTTGGGGACGTAATACACTCACTCGTAAGCTGAAAGAACTCGGTATGGACAGTGCGGATGACGATGAAGTAGAAGAAGTCGAAGGCCAGGCCTGAAATTAAAAAAGCACCCAAGGGTGCTTTTTTATTGCTTATATATAGTAATGAGATTCTTACACTGTTAAACCGATATAACGCGAATAACCTGCTGCACCCAAATCAGATTTTAAAATCAGATAATTCGGATAAGTACTTGTGGTGATTTCTTCGAACATGTTGACGATGTCATCATTGGCATGCAGCTCATCCACTGTCTTTCGCATAGTTTGCTCAAATTCATCGGTAATGTATTCAAAGCCGATATCCATGGCAATAAATAAGGTATGTTCGCACGGTTGCACGTATTGTTCTTTCTGCCAGTCAATAATGTCTTGATGACAATGTGGGCAGGCAATGTTATCGGTGGCTTGAATATCGAGTTCTACAAGTTGGTAAGGCATCTTAAAATATTCATCAACATAATATGATTATTTTATCCATATTTCTTATTATATATCCTAAAAGCATACTATTTTTTTAATTTTCTTGATATAAACCCCTTAACATAAATATAATTTTTTAATCAATGAAAAAATTACCTCATAAAGTAACTCGAATTTGCTGGAATTCAAATCATTGGATTGCCCCTTCGGGAAATATTGGAAAATCAAAAGATACCAACTCATTCGAAAGCATATACGGTTTTGGCTTCGAAGAATGGAATTTTGACTTCTCCAAAATTATCGATGGCTATATTTATGGCTATATTCCAGCCGCCTCAGCAGGTCGTATATCTAGCGCGACAGAGCCAACGTTCTCTCTTTCTCTCTACTGTATTGAAAATCAAAAAAAATATAATCAAAGATGGTGGCTAGGCACAATCAATCAAGTTGAGCTTGTAGACACTTTAAAATCACAAGAAATTTATGCCATTTATGAAAAAAATGGATGGCTTAAACAAAGATTTGACCAACTAAAAATATTAGGGATCGACTATACTCAATTATTAGATACGTATCCTGAAAATTTTTTTAACATACGCTACAAATTAAAAGATCTTAATCTTTTGGATACCCCTTTAAGCTTTCATCACAAAAATCCAGCCGTTACCTCAAATTATTATAATTTATTAAACTTCACCAAATTTCCTACAGAGACCAAAGATACTATAGTGGAATTGAGTACTGTTGCTCAAAAGGAATACGTTAATAGAAATTCTTACACAATAGAAGCAGCTACTTTCCAAAAAATGCATTCCATAGTGCATAATTTATTAATTAAAAATTTAGAATTAGAGTTCAAAGAGTTAAAAATATATTCTGAATATCATTTGGATAACAATACTCGTGCAGACATTGCAATTCTTGATAAATCAAACAACTTTATACTCTATGAAATCAAAATTGCACGAAATTTACGAGATGCTCTAAGACAATCTATAGGACAACTACTAGAATACTCTTTTACTTTACAACATCAGAATGTTAAAGAAATGAATATCGTATCTATATTTGATATCGATGATCCCCTCCACATTAATGAAAAAGAATTTCTAGAATCATTAAGACAAAATTTTAAAATTCCAATTTCATATCTTTATGTAGACATAAGAAATACTTAAAATAAAAAACCCGCATCTCTGCGGGTTTTTTACTTCAAAATCTTATGCAGATTTTTTCGCTTGAGCATTCTTACGGATGGTGATCATCACCAATTGAACCGCTGCTGGTGTTACACCTGGAATGCGGCTTGCCTGAGCAAGTGTTTCAGGACAAATGTCTTTCAGCTTCAAGGTAATTTCACGAGAAAGACCAGAAACAACATCGTAATTAAAATCAGCAGGAATACGAGTTTCTTCCAGACGTTTCATTTGCGCAACCTCTTGATGCTGACGGTTGATATAACCTTCGTATTTCACTGCAATCTCAATCTGATCACCCACTTGTGGTGAAACTTCAGAACCAGTCAATTCAGCAATTTGAGCAAAGGTAATGTTTGGACGTTTCAGCAAATCAATCGCAGAACATTCTTTAGAAAGATCCGCACCTGTCATCTCAACGAATTTTTTACCCATTGGGTTGTTTGGTGCAGCCCAAAGATGTTGCAAACGACCTGTTTCTTTCTCTACAGCTTCCATTTTTTCACAGTAAGCTGCCCAACGTTCGTCATCAACTAAGCCCATTTCACGGCCGATTGGTGTTAAACGTTGATCCGCATTGTCTTCACGTAGCATCAAACGGTATTCCGCACGAGACGTGAACATACGGTACGGTTCTTTAGTACCTAAAGTGATCAAGTCATCAACCAGTACGCCCATGTATGCTTCATCACGTTTTGGTGTCCATTGCTCCTGATCCCAAGCGCGACGTGCTGCGTTCAAGCCTGCAAGCAGCCCCTGTGCACCCGCTTCTTCATAACCTGTCGTACCGTTGATCTGACCAGCAAAGTACAGGTTATTGATCGCTTTGGTTTCCAAAGTGAATTTCAACGCTTGCGGGTTAAAGTAATCGTATTCAATCGCATAACCCGGACGAAGAATATGTGCATTTTCCATACCACGGATTGAGCGTACCAGTTCAAACTGCACGTCAAATGGTAAAGACGTTGAAATACCGTTTGGATAAAGCTCATGTGTATCCAGGCCTTCAGGCTCAAGGAATACTTGGTGTGAGTCTTTATCCGCGAATTTATGAATTTTATCTTCAATCGATGGGCAGTAACGTGGACCTACACCCTCAATCACACCAGTGTACATTGGTGAACGGTCTAAACCGCCGCGAATGATCTCATGAGTACGTTCATTGGTATGTGTAATATAGCAATTCACCTGTTCAGGGTGCATAGACACATCACCCATAAATGACATGGTCGGAGATGGGAAATCACCCGGCTGTGGAGTCATTACAGAGAAATCAACTGAACGCGCATCAATACGTGGTGGCGTACCCGTTTTTAAACGACCCACAGGTAAATTTAATTCACGTAAACGGTGCGCCAGAGAGATTGACGGCGGATCACCAGCACGACCACCTGAAGCATTGTTTAAACCGATGTGAATCACACCGCCTAAGAATGTACCCGCAGTCAGCACCACAGTTTTCGCATCAAAGCGAATACCCATTTGGGTCACGACACCTTTCACGGTATCGCCTTCAACAATCAGGTCATCTGCTGCTTGCTGGAAGATATCTAGGTTCGCTTGATTTTCTAAAGTCTCACGAATTGCCGCTTTATAACGTACACGGTCAGCCTGCGCACGAGTTGCACGAACTGCTGCACCTTTGCGTGAATTCAGAATACGGAATTGAATACCACCTTTATCGGCAGCCAGTGCCATCGCACCGCCCAAGGCATCAATTTCACGCACTAAATGTGATTTACCGATCCCGCCAATGGCCGGGTTACAGCTCATCTGCCCTAAAGTCTCAATGTTATGAGTTAAGAGTAATGTCTGTCGACCCATACGTGCTGCAGCCAGTGCTGCTTCCGTACCTGCGTGACCGCCACCGATAACAATGACATCGTATACTTTAGGATAGTGCATAGTGGTAAATAGAGAGATAGAAAAAGGATAGCTGAACATTATAGCAAACTTCCTTCCAAAGTTGACAAAATCACTTGAATTTATCCTTCGGAATTTACCCTGCCAGCCAATAAAGCAATGTAATTAAACTTTGCAGACTTACTATATAAATTAAACATCTAAACTCAAAAAGTTACCCGACTCATATTGTTTAATATTGATTAGTTTTTAATCTATAAAGTGGTCACATTACAAACAAAGGTATACATGATGAATAAGAATATTTTCCTAGCAACAGCGCTCTGCGGTCTATGTTTCGCTCCATTTGCAGCCTCAGCAAATGATAAAGTCGAGAAGGTTTATAATGCCCAAAAATACCAGCAAGTTTGTAAAGGTAAATCAGAGGGTGCTCCTGTAAGTTTTGCTTACCGCGGTATTATCTGGAATGGTACCTGTCAGCAACAGTTCTTCCCTTCATCATCAACCAATATCAAAGGCGATGAACCCGAACTTTATACATCTTGTAGTTCAGGCGGCGAAACTTCTGCAACCATTAATGGCACTCAGATCAATGGTAAATGTGCATTAGGCTTTACCCCTCCACGTCCACAGTCACAAATGCAGTCTCAGCCACGGATGTAACAAGATATGCAGTCTCAACCGCAAATGCAAACTCAGCCTCAAACCCCATCTCACTCAGGGATGTAAATCACTATATAGCTGATTAAATATATTTTTAATCATAAACTTAACGGGTAAAATGCATAAATTTTACCCGTTTTTATATTGCTTATTTATTCATCTACGCTAAACTCAAAACATACCTAAAAAATGAATAATAAAAAGGAAACTTCATGGATTCGGGGTTTTTTAGCTTGTTTTTGCCGATTACTTTGGCAATAACAATGATGGGGTTAGGGCTACAGTTAACAATCAAGGATTTTCTACATGTTAGCCGTTATCCTAAGGTGATTTTTATTGTCTTATTCTCACAACTGGTAATTTTAACCGGTTTAACCTTTTTAATCTGTCTGGTACTTGATCTGCCGCCATTGCTTGCTGTAGGCATGATGCTGCTGGCTGCCTCTCCAGGAGGAGCTACTGCCAATCTGCTAAGTTATCTTTATAAAGGTGATGTTGCGCTTAATATCACGTTAACCGGCATCAATACGATTATTTCTATTTTTACCTTACCTTTTATTATGAACCTGTCCCTGTACTATTTTATAGGACAGGATACCGGCATCGGCTTACCGCTTGAAAAAATGGCTCAGGTTTTTCTGATTACGATTATTCCGGTTGTGATCGGCATGCTGATGCGGGCAAAATTTCCAAAGCTTTCAGATATTGTACATATGCCAATGCGGCTGCTATCTATCGCTTTTTTAAGCATGCTCTTGATCTATGCCATTTTCCAAGAGCGCTTTAACATCATCGAATATTTTGCCAGCATTGGGATTGCTACCTCTATATTATGTTTTTCCAGCCTGTTTCTCGGTTATTGCCTGCCTTTATTAATGGATATTCCAGACAAGATGGCACGTGCCTGTACCTTTGAAGTCGGCATTCATAACACAACTGTTTCAATGACAATTGCGATTTCTGCCCTGAATAATGTCACCATTGCCATCCCTGCGGGTATTTATTCAATTGTCATGTACGTTTTTGCTGGGATTTTTGGTTTTATGATCAGCCAGCAGAAACTCAGCTATAGTACCAAGAGTCGTTTATCAGATTTGTAACTTTCTAAGTCAATTGCCTGCTTAAGCTGTATGCTTTTTTATAGAAAATGTAAAACTATTAAAATAAATTTCTATAAGGAGCATGCAGATGGACTCTGACATCATAACAATATTCCTCCCCCTCGCACTCGCCATCATCATGGTGGGATTAGGACTCGAACTCACACTCAAAGATTTTGCGCGGGTAAGTCAGCACCCTAAAGCAGTGCTGGTTGCCTTGTTTTGTCAATTAATTCTGCTGGTAAGCATTGCTTTCATTCTATGTAAAGTTCTGGCTTTACCACCTTTACTCGCTGTTGGTCTGATGTTGCTGGCCGCATCGCCAGGTGGTAGCACCGCAAATCTGTTCAGCTATCTATTTAAAGGTGATTTGGCGCTTAATATTACCTTGACTGCGATCAATTCGGTGGTTGCTGCATTTACATTACCTTTAATCATGAATTTCTCGATCATGCATTTTATGCAGGACAGTCAGCAGATCAGCTTGCAGTTCGGAAAGATCCTGCAAGTGTTTGGTATCATTATTATACCAGTCGCGATTGGTATGTTGATTCGTCATTATGCCCCAGCACTCACTGTAAAGCTGAATAAGCCTCTTCGCATTTTTGCAGTCCTCTTTCTGGTGCTGATTATTGCAGGAGCAATTTATAGTGAACGCGCCAATATTGCCGAATATCTGACTCAGGTGGGTTTAGCAACCGCCCTGTTCTGTCTCTTCAGCTTAATGATTGGCTATTTTGTTCCACGCCTGATGAATATCAATTCCGCTCAGGCACGTGCCAGTGCCTTCGAGATCGGTATTCATAACAGCACACTCGCCATGACTATTGCACTTACTGTCATGTCCAGCACTGTGGTTGCCATGCCTGCTGCGGTCTATTCCATCTTCATGTATATCTTCGCGGCTATTTTTGGATTATTACTGAATCGCTTTGCTCCAGTAGCTGCACGCCCTACCATCTCTCCCACTCAAGAAAATGCGTTTTAACCGGTTTTCATAAAAAGGGTGCGTAAGCATCCTTTTTATTTGACTCCGTCTCAAGAAGATCACACCTTCAAGCTGAACTTCCGTTACAATAGCTTTTTGAAAAAATGTATAAAGGTTATTTCTGTGAAGTGGTTACAAATTCATATTACAGTTGATCAAGCTCAGGTAGATTTTACTGAAACATTACTTAGCTCACTGGGCGCCGTAAGTGTCACTCTGGATGATGCTGAAAACCAGGATTTACTGGAACCACTTCCAGGTGAAACACCGCTCTGGAATAAAGTGATCGTGACTGGCATCTATGCTCAAGAAGATGACGAAGAAGAAATCGATGTAGCTGCTTTGGAAACCTTTATTCGCGCACAACTACCTGAAGCACCGATCCGCCATGAATTCCTGGAAGATCAAGCTTGGGAACGCACCTGGATGGATGCCTACGAGCCAATCCAGATTTCTGAAAAATTCTGGATTGTTCCAGAATGGATGGAAGCGCCTGAAGCAGATGCAGTGAATATCAAGCTTGATCCAGGTTTAGCTTTTGGTACAGGTAACCATGCATCTACTTTCCTTTGCCTGCAATGGTTGGGTAAAACTGATGTAAAAGACAAGATCGTGATCGATTATGGCTGTGGTTCAGGTATTCTGGCTGTCGCTGCATTGTTACTCGGTGCCAAATATGCGTATGCAACTGATATTGACCCACAAGCTGTTTTGGCCACCAAACAGAATGCTGAACTGAATGGTGTATTGGATCGACTTTATGTTGGTTTACCAGAGGAGTTCAATGCAGAGCTTGGCGAGCAGAAAGCAGATGTATTTGTTGCTAATATTCTGGCTGGCCCACTCATGATGCTTGAGCCTGAGTTCGCAGAATTGGTCAAACCTGAGGCAGAGTTCGCACTCGCAGGTGTTATTGAAGAGCAAGTTGCTGATGTTACTAGCATTTACTCAAAACATTTTGATATATTAGAAGTAGAAAAACGCGATGAACACTGGTGCCGTATTTCGGGGAAACGCCATAAGAATTAAAGAGTCTATAAAACATTTATGAGTGACAAGCGAACCCACTGCCCGACCTGCTCTACAACCTATAAAGTTACGGTTGCGCAATTAACCATTGCCCAAGGCATGGTTTGCTGCCCAAAATGTAGTACGACCTTTAATGCTTTATCGCATCTGGTGACCGAAGCACAGAATTCGGTCGCCCTTACCCATACGCCAAGTCATGTTTCTTATATTAATAGAAGCCTCGCCGAATCTACTTGTTCAGCCAATTCTTCAGATCAGCACTATTTACTCAACATCTTTGATGAAAAAGTTGAAAACTCAAATATTGATCTGAAAACATATCTGAACAACCTGAATTATTTCAGTACCGAACCGATTGCAATCCTCCCTAGCATGAACTGGGATGATCAGGCTGATAAACAGCACAATAAAGGCCCGCTTTATTATTTAGGCTGGACCAGCCTAAACCTGTTCTTATTTGGCTTACTTTTATTTCAATTCTTCTGGTTTAATCCACACTATATTAAGAATAGTCATGTGATGAGTGTGGCTTTTAACAATATCTGTGAAGTGTTCAACTGTTCCAATCTCGAAGAACATTACAATCTGATCAATACCAATAAGGTCAAAGCCAAAGCAATTGCTACAGATAAAACCCAGTTTAGCGGTGAACTGATCAATTTCCATAAGCGTAGTCTGGAAATGCCAAATTTGAGAGTCCACCTTAAAGATCAGGGTGTGGTCTTGGCGACTTATAATTTAAAACCTCAGGAATACCTGATCGAAAGCTTGGTCAAGATTCAACGTATTCCCCAAAACAGCCCATTTAAATTTGAATTTGTGCTTCCTGTCGACCGTAAAGACTTCGATAATTACAGTTTGGAAATAATTCGACCTTAATATTGATAAAAACTATTAAAAAACGAAAAAAAAGTTAAAAAAAATGCAGTTTTCTTGCTCACTTTTCCCGAGACAATGGTATTATACGCGCCACGAAAGCTATGTGCTGCAAACTCCTCGCTACTTTTTCACAACAAATACAGTCTTGCCTAATGCGCTCTAAAACTTATTGCGTATCTAGCAGATTTTTTTGTTTTGATTTTGGTCAGTAACAAAACTTTAACTATTGTTACGCTTATTTTTCGACCAAATCGTCGAGATGTGGCAAGCTACAAGCTCAATGTAATGACCAAGTTTTAGAACTCCAGTTTTAGGATCTAAAATGGAGTTCATTTCAATTTCTAGACCACTTTTATATATCGCTTTACCCAAGTGATATTTGATTTTTCGGATTAATTCGCATGAATAGCAAATCTCCTATTTTTACTGCACAATCTGATGTCGCTCTTCGTATTCACGTAGATCGCGCAGTTCGCCACTACTTTGCACAACTGCAAGGCGAGCAACCTTCTCAGGTGTACGACATGGTGCTGGCAGAAATGGAGAAGCCTTTATTATCTGTCGTTCTAGAATATACGCGTGGTAATCAGACACGCGCTGCCGAGATTCTCGGACTAAACCGCGGTACTTTACGCAAAAAGTTAAAAGCTCACGGTTTAATGAGTGAATAAATGATAAAATGCTTGCGGCTACCGCAGGCATTTTTTTTTGACTGTTAATTAGCTATTTAGATTTAATCTGTTCCTTGGTAACTGTGACGAAGATCATGACTATTAAACGCGCTTTAATCTCTGTTTCCGATAAAACCGGTATTGTGGAATTTGCACAAGACCTTGCTGCTCTTGGGGTAGAAATTTTATCTACAGGTGGTACATACAAATTGTTGAAAGACAATAATGTCGCTGTAGTAGAAGTTTCGGAGCACACTGGTTTCCCAGAGATGATGGAGGGCCGTGTAAAAACACTACATCCGAAAATTCATGGTGGCATTTTGGCTCGTCGTGGTCTAGACGAAGCTGTGATGGCTGAACACAACATCGATGCGATCGATCTTGTCGTTGTTAACCTGTATCCATTTGCTGCAACTGTAGCGAAACCAAACTGTTCACTGGCTGATGCGATTGAAAATATCGACATCGGTGGTCCAACAATGGTTCGTGCTGCTGCGAAAAACCACGCATCTGTTGGTATCGTGGTAAATGCTGCTGACTATACGACTGTGATTGCTGAGCTTAAAGCTGAGGGTGCTTTATCTTATGCAACGCGTTTTGACCTTGCTGTTAAAGCATTCGAACACACTGCTCAATATGACGGTATGATCGCATCTTACCTAGGCGCTCGCGTAGGTAAAGAAGAAGGTCAGGCAGATAAATTTGCGCGTACTTTCAATACTCAATTAAACAAAGCTCAAGACTTACGTTACGGTGAAAACCCGCACCAGTCTGCTGCGTTCTATGTTGACCCTGCTGCGAAAGAAGCTTCTGTTGCGACTGCTAAGCAGTTACAAGGTAAAGAACTCTCATATAACAACATCGCGGATACTGATGCTGCACTTGAATGCGTTAAATCATTCGCGAAACCTGCTTGTGTGATCGTAAAACACGCGAACCCATGTGGTGTTGCAGTATCTCTAGACGGCATCAAAGCCGCTTATGATCTTGCTTATGCAACTGACCCAGAATCTGCATTTGGCGGCATCATTGCGTTCAACCGTGAATTAGACGTTGCAACTGCGCAAGCAATTGTGGATCGTCAATTCGTTGAAGTGATCATTGCACCAAGTATCGCTGACGGCGTACTTGAAGTGACTGACGCGAAGAAAAACGTACGTGTACTCGTATGTGGCGAACTTCCAGCGATTAATGAACGTGCTCCACAGCTTGACTACAAACGTGTAAACGGTGGTTTACTGGTTCAAGATCAAGACTTGGGCATGATCACGAAAGATGACCTTAAAGTAGTGACTAAGCGTGCTCCAACTGAACAAGAAATCGATGACATGATCTTTGCTTGGAAAGTTGCGAAATACGTGAAATCAAACGCGATTGTTTATGCGAAAAACCGTCAAACTATTGGTGTGGGCGCAGGTCAAATGAGCCGTGTAAACTCAGCTCGTATTGCTGCGATCAAAGCTGAACACGCTGGTTTAGTGGTTGAAGGTGCAGTTATGGCATCTGATGCCTTTTTCCCATTCCGTGACGGTATCGACAACGCGGCTAAAGCCGGCATCAAATGCATTATCCAACCAGGTGGTTCAATGCGTGACGAAGAAACAATTGCTGCAGCGGATGAAGCTGGTATTGCAATGGTATTCACTGGCATGCGTCATTTCCGCCACTAATTTTTAAGTATTAAATTCCAGACCCTCCTTTTCGTAAGGAGGGTTTGTTACATCAGTAGATTATTTAATATCTTGCTATAAGATGTTAAAAGATTTTTAAACCTCATTGGGTTTGTGGAATTTCATTTTCGAGGGAATTTTCTAAAGATGAACATTTTAGTTTTAGGTAGTGGCGGCCGTGAACATGCGCTTGCATGGAAAATCGCACAAGACGATCAAGTGGCAAAAGTATTTGTTGCACCGGGCAATGCAGGCACCGCAACTGAAAATAAATGTGAAAATGTCGCTTTGGACATTCTCGACAATCCTGCCATCATTGATTTTGCGAAAAATAATGCAGTTGAAATGATTATTGTGGGTCCTGAAGCACCGCTTGTGAATGGTGTGGTTGATGCTTGTCGCGAAGCAGGCGTGAAAATTTGGGGTCCAACTCAATTTGCTGCTCAGCTGGAAGGCTCTAAAGCATTCGCTAAGCACTTCTTAAAACGCCATAACATTCCAACAGCTTTCTACGATGTATTTACCGAAGTAGATGCAGCGAAAGCCTTTGTAGAGAAAAATGGTGCACCAATCGTGATCAAAGCGGATGGTCTTGCAGCAGGTAAAGGTGTAATTGTTGCCATGACCAATCAAGAAGCATTTGATGCGATTGATGACATGCTGGCTGGCAACAAATTTGGCGATGCCGGTTCTCGCGTAGTCATTGAAGAATTCCTTGCTGGTGAAGAAGCCTCTTTCATTTGTATGATTGATGGTGACAACATCCTGCCAATGGCGACATCTCAAGATCATAAACGTATTTTTGAAGGCGACCAAGGTCCAAATACTGGCGGTATGGGTGCTTACTCTCCTGCGCCTGTTGTAACAGCTGACGTTTTTGAAAAAACCATGAATGAAGTGATGCGTCCTACCGTTGAAGGTATGAAAAAAGACGGTCACGTTTATACAGGTTTCTTATACGCAGGCTTGATGATTGACGACAAAGGTCAACCAAAAGTGATCGAGTTTAACTGTCGTTTTGGCGACCCTGAAACTCAACCGATCATGATGCGTTTAAAATCATCTTTAGTTGATTTGGTTGAAGCTGGTATTGCGGGTAACTTACCTGCGGAAGCAGAGTGGGATGAGCGTAAAACTGTGGGTATCGTTTTAGCATCTAAAGGCTACCCTGAAACTTCAAGCAATGGCGATGTGATTTCAGGTCTAGATACTGAGATGACTGATGCCAAAGTATTCCATGCAGGCACCAAAGCCAATGAAAATGGTGATATTGTCACTGCTGGCGGTCGTGTACTTTGTGTGACTGCTTTGGGTAATACCATTGGTGAAGCACAAGCGAAAGCATTAGAGCTTTGTGAAAAAGTAACATTCGACGGCGTTCAATACCGTAAAGATATTGGTTACCGTGCAATTGCGCGTGAAAATGCTTAATCTATATTTAGATTAAATAAAAACCCCGCTGAATGCGGGGTTTTTATTATTTGCTGTATATACGCTTAATATATGTAGCTACTTTTTCAATTTCAGGAAAAATTGTAGCTTCAGTAATACCTAAAATTTCAAGCTGTCCAATAATTCTTGCTTTATCACTATGAGGAATAATAATTTTTTTATCTTTTGTCAAAATTAGACTATCACTTAATTTTGCTGGTTTATCTTTCTTAAAATTATCAATACCAAATAAGAAAAATGCACTATCTTGTCTAATCACACGTTGATTATCCATTCTAGGCTTAACACATAAAACACTAGAAAGAACATCTGGTTCTATACGTGGCTCGAAATGAGGTTTTTCGCTTTGTATTTCATAGACTAATTTTTTAATTGATTGCTGAGTATTAAATTCCTCACACATTTCATCAAAGCCATCGTCAAGAAAAAATAAACTGGTATCTATACTTTTAGGTATCTGAAAATTACATGGGATGCGACTTAGATTAGATAAAATACTCACTGTGTCACTATCGTAATATTTGATCGATGATTTTGGTACTTTAAAAATGATAAGCTCAGCATCATTTTTGACTTAGATTGACATGCAAAATATAAAGCAATTAATGGGTTTGTTGTTATATCTAATAATCTCGTAGGCAATGAGTAATGTTGCATTTTGACTAGAAATTCAAATGTAGTCTTGCAATGTTCAAAATCCTGTGGGCATCTAAGCAACAGTTCTTTAAAAATAATATGCTCATTTTTTATGATGTCATTACGGTAAATATACGGTTCAAGCTTATAGCTCTTATTTGAATGCCCCCTAAAAAAGATTGCATGGTCATTTGATATCAAATCATATTCATTTAATTTTTTTAAAATTTCTGCAATCCCTAATTGCTGTTTTGGCATATAAATCTCAATAAAAAAAATATTTTTAATCGTGTAATTTTATAATATAGACGAGCTATCTACTTTTTAGAATTAAATTTTCTATGAATATTAAAATTAAAACCCCTCGCCTAATCTTTCGCCAATGGCAAGACTCCGACACTGCCCCATTTATCCAAATGTGTGCAAATGACGAAGTTATGCGATATTTTCCTAAAAAGCTCGACGCAACAGAAGCAACAGCCTTTCTAGAACGTATCCGCTCAGACATTGAAAAACGTGGTTGGGGCTTATTTGCTGTAGAACTCAAAGCGACTGGCGAATTTATTGGCTTTATAGGTTTACACGTTCATCCGCCTGAGTTTGAACTAGCCGATGCCCCTGAAATTGGTTGGCGATTATTACCTCAATATTGGCATCAAGGCTATGCGACCGAAGGCGCAAAAGCAGTTCTTAAATATGCCTTTAGAAATCTAAGATTAGACAAAGTCATTTCATTTACAGCATGTATGAATACGCCATCAGAACGTGTCATGCAAAGCATTGGCTTAGAAAAGGTAGGAGAATTTGATCATCCGCTTGTTCCTGCCGATCATACCTTGTGTAGACACGTACTCTATGAAAAACAGCGTTCGGATTATATGCATATTCCCTTCTGTTAAAACATTCTTGCAGTCATGAACTAAGAAAACCAAGATCAGATCCTGCATCGCCTATTGAACATGAAGGAAAGATTTATCTCGTTAAGATAGAATTTTCTTAATTTCCCAAGAATCAGATATTTTTTTATGTTTATCTATATGCATTTTTATGCTTAATATCAGCAAAAATATTATAAAGCTCACTATTTAATCAAATATAATATTAAAATCAATTAAAGTAAAAATAATATATTGTAATTACTAATATTTTTTTCAAAACTACTATTCATTTAATCAGATAAGCAACCACTTTTTATTCACTATATCGAATAAATAATAATTGCTATGATTGCGCCCATTCAGAGTACCAAATTTGACTATATCTTTTATAAAATCTCTATTTACTCTCTCCAAATAGAAAACCGATATAGTGGTTTGGTGAACTCTGACCCGATCGAATTAACGTGAACTGTTGCAGTACATTTGCATTTTCCCTGCCGGAGCCACATGCGACATCGATCTAGGGTCAGATGAAAGTGTAATAAAACTCCACTTTAACATGACCTTAAAATGCATATACTTTAGGCAACACGAGAATTAGGACATCTTTATGAAAAAGCTACTTGGCGTTTTACTCAGTGCATCTGTATTAACACTAACTGCATGCGGAAAACAAGAAGCGCCTGCAACGGACGCAGCACAAAACAAAGACTCAGGTGAACTTCAAACAGTTACTATGGCATCCACTGGTTCAGATGCTGACGTATGGCGCTACATTTCAACTTTGCCTGAAACTAAACAAGCCGGCATCAAACTTGATGTGAAAAACTTCACTGATTATGTTGCGATGAACACTGCGGTTGCCAACAAAGAAATTGATGTTAACGCATTCCAATCTTATGCCTATATGGTGGCTTATAACGACGCCAATACTCAAAAGATCGCTCCACTTTCTACGACTTATCTTGAGCCAATGGGGATTTACTCAAGCAAAGTGAAAAAAGTTGAAGAGTTTAAGCAAGGTGCGACAATTGCTATTCCTAACGATGGCGCGAATGAATCACGTGCATTGTTACTTTTACAATCTGCGGGTCTGGTAAAACTTAAACCAAACTTTGACCTGGTAAAAGGTACGCCTGCTGACATCACTGAAAATGCGAAACAGATTGTCATCAAGCCAATTCAAATGGCGACTGCAGTCCGTGTGAAAGATGAAGTAGATGCGATTGTTCTAGGTAATACTTTGGCAATGGAAGGTGGTCTGAACGTATTGAAAGATGCGATCTATTACGAAGCGATTGATCAAAGTACTAAAATGAATGTTAACATTTTAGCTGTCGCTGCTGACCGTCAAAATGATCCTGTACTTCAAAAAGTTGGCCAGTTGTATCATACTCCTGCTGTGAAAGCCTATGTTGATGAACACTTCGGTGGTACTAAAGTTGCTGTAAATAAACCAGTGACTTATTTAACCGAAGAAAAGTAATACAATAATCAATATTCAGAACAGGCAAGATTTCTTGCCTGTTTTTTTATTCGTGATGCAGTATTTGACACTATGATTGAATTTAAAGACATCTCCAAACAGTATGAGCTCAAGGGTCAAACCTTACGTGCCTTGAATCGGATTAATTTACAGATTCCAACCGGCAGTATCTTTGGCATTATTGGCTATAGTGGTGCCGGTAAAAGTACCCTGATCCGCCTAATTAATCTGCTTGAACGCCCTACTTCTGGTCAGGTGATTATCAATGGCACGGACTTTACTGCTTTGGATGCCAAATCATTGCGTCAGGAACGTACCCAGATCGGCATGATTTTCCAGCATTTTAACTTAATGCAGACTAAAACAGTGGCTGCCAATATCGAAATGCCAATGAAATTGCTTGGCTGGAGTAAAGCTGAACGGGAAAAACGTCTCGAAGAACTGCTGGATTTTATTGATTTAAAACATAAGCGTCATGCTTTCCCGGATGAACTGTCTGGTGGTCAGAAACAGCGTGTTGGTATCGCTCGTGCCCTAGCGAATCATCCAAAAATTTTGCTCTGTGACGAAGCGACTTCTGCTCTTGATCCGCAAACCACCAAGTCTGTACTGCAACTTCTGAAACGTATTAATCAGGAACAAGGCATTACCATTGTCATGGTCACCCATGAAATGGATGTGATCGAAACTGTGTGTGATTATGTTGCAGTCATGGAAAAAGGTGATGTGATTGAGACCGGTTCTACCCTGCAGATCTTTAGTCAGCCGCAGCATCCAACGACGAAAAACTTCATTCAAACTGTACTCCAGCAGAACTTGCCAGTAAATATTCTGGCGAATCTGGAAAATCAGAATCATCACAGTATTTATTGTTTAAAATTCCTGGGCAGCTCAGCGCAGGAAACCGTGATTCAGGGTGTGATCAAACAGTTTGATATCAGCTTGAATATCCTGTTTGCCAATATGACAGAAATTAATGGGTCAGTGATTGGCCAGATGTTTATTCAGCTCTTAGGCGATCCAGCGCAAATCACAGCAGCGATGCAATATCTGAGAGATAACGGCGTACAAGTAGATCAGGCAGGAGTACAAGAATGAGAGACTTAATTGTACAGTGGTTGACCACTATTACTGCGCCATTCTGGAAAAGCTCGCTATCGATGGATCAGTTTGTTACAGCACTGCAAGAAACCTTCCATATGGTGTTCTTTGCGATGTTGTTTGGCTGTATCTGGGGCTTCATTCAGGCGATCATTTTACTCGTCACTCGTCCAAACGGGATTCTGCCAAACCGTGTGATTTACCATGCTCTAAACCCGATTGTGAATGCACTGCGTTCCCTGCCATTTATTATTTTGCTAATTGCGGTGATTCCACTAACCAAGTTTTTGGTCGGAACATCAATTGGTACTTGGGCAGCGATTGTACCTCTAACTATTTATGTCGGTCCTTATATCGGCCGTCTGGTAGAAACCTCTCTGCTGGAAGTGAATGAAGGCATTATCGAATCTGCTCAGGCGATGGGTGCAACACCAATGCAGATTATCTTTAAGTTTATTCTGCCGGAAGCGCGTAGCTCACTCATTCTTAACCTCACTACTGCAACCATCAGTCTGATTGGTGCAACAGCGATGGCTGGAGCAGTTGGTGCTGGTGGTATTGGTGACTTAGCGATCTCTTATGGTTATCAGCGTTTTGATACCTCTGTCGTGATCATGACTGTAATTGTCTTGTTGATTCTGGTGCAGATTGTACAAAGTGTCGGTGACTGGTTATCTCGACTTCGTTAAGCTAAATTCCTAAGTAAATAAAGCCCTCTTTTTGAAGGTTTTATTCTTGTATAAAAATCTATAACACCATAATAAATCTATTAACTATCGAGGTTGGCGACATGGATGTCGCCCGTTGGCTTATCTTACGTTCACTTTAAAGCAGTGCTTAAAGCTTACTCAGGACATATCAACAAGCTAACAGAAGATTTTTGTTACCTTGCACAGCAGTGCTGCTCATCTTTCAAAAGTAAAGTAAGAGATTTAGTGTACTCGCTCATGAATTATAGAAATCATTTATTTTTGAAATTTCAATTCTTCTGAATTTATGAGCTGTCTATTAAAATTATTACTAAATATTATTTTGCTTTTGATCTTAGGATAACCAACCTTACCTTTAAAAGTTTCCTCTTACTTTTGACGGGGCATGAGAAGCATAGCTTCGCAAGACAAAACCCCTTTGTTGATCTGATGGCACTTCCTTTTGCCACAGATCAACTAGCGACATCCATGTCGCTGGGCTATAGATTTAATTTCCGGGAAATTATCCTTGTTTAAGTAGAATAATCACTCCAAAGCCCACTTTAAATTAAGATCTAAAAGTTCACCATTTCCCCTCAATTTCAAACTGAAACAATAAATCCCGTGCTAAACTATCGAGTGGTTTTTGCAGGGACTCATTTATGCACTTTGTTCATCTTGGTATTCATACAGAATTTTCGATTACTGAATCCATCGTACGTATACCTGACTTGGTCAAAGCTGCTGCGAATGACGAGATGCCAGCACTCGCGCTGACTGATTTATCCAATCTACATGCTGCTGTTAAATTCTATAAAAAATGTTTGGATAAAGGCATCAAACCGATTCTTGGCTCTGAAATTCGTCTGAATGATGCTGAGCATCGGGTTACCCTGCTTTCCATGACCAACAAAGGCTGGCGCAACCTGACCGAACTGGTGTCTGAAGGTTATATCAGCGGCCAGCAACTGGATATTCCTTGCGTACAAAAAGATTGGATCTTGAATCAGCACGATGACATGATCGTATTGCTCGGTATGCAGTCCGATGTCGGCAAAATGCTGATTACTTCAAATCCCGATAAAGCTGAACCGCTACTGCAAGAATGGGTAGAGAAATTTGGAAATCGTGTTTATCTCGCCCTCACCCGCACTGGCCGTGCTAATGAAGATACTTTCATTGAAGAAGCGGTAAAGCTCGCAAAGAAATATAATATTGGTGTAGTTGCACATAATGATGTGCATTTTATTGCACGCGAAGACTTTGAAGCACATGAAGCGCGTGTCTGTATCGCAGATGGTTATGTGCTTGGTGATAATCGCCGTCCTAAAACCTATAGCCCTGAGCAATATTTTAAAAGCTCAATAGAAATGGCGGAACTGTTTAGCGATATTCCAACCGCGATTGAAAACACCTTCCATATCGCAAAACGTTGTAATGTCACCCTACGTTTAGGTTTCAACGATCTACCAGATTATCCAATTCCTGAAGGCCATACTATTGACACCTACTTCGCACATTTATGTGAAGAAGGTTTAGAAGAACGCCTGAACTTCCTGTACCCACCAGAAAAACGTGAAGAAGATTGGCCTATAATCCGTCAGCCTTATGATGAACGTCTGGCCTTTGAGATCAAGATTATTCTGGATATGGGCTTCCCAGGGTACTTCTTGATCGTCATGGACTTCATTCAATGGTCCAAAGGAAATGGCGTACCGGTAGGTCCGGGCCGTGGTTCAGGTGCGGGTTCCCTCGTAGCCTATAGTTTGAAAATTACCGATCTTGATCCTCTGCGCTATGACCTGCTGTTCGAACGTTTCTTGAACCCGGAACGTGTTTCGATGCCCGACTTTGACGTCGATTTCTGTATCGCTGGTCGTGACCGCGTAATTGACTATGTGGCACAGACTTATGGTCGTGATGCGGTATCGCAAATTGCGACTTTCGGTACCATGGCAGCGAAAGGTGCGATTCGAGATGTAGCCCGTGTCCTCGGTAAATCTTATGGTCTGGCTGATCGTATTTCCAAACTGATTCCCACCAAGCCTTTGGGTTTAAGCCTGGAAGAATCATTGGAAGCTGAACCTCAACTGAAAGATATCGTCACCAATCCATCGAATCCAGATTATGACGATGCTTCGGAAATCTGGGAAATGGCATTGAAACTGGAAGGCATTACTCGTAATACCGGTAAACATGCCGGTGGTGTAGTCATTGCCCCTACCAAGCTGACCGACTATTCGGCCGTGATGTGTGATGCTGATGGTACTGCACGCGTTGCCCAGTTCGATAAGGACGATGTCGAAGCTGCCGGTCTAGTGAAATTCGACTTCTTAGGTCTACGTAACCTGACCGTTATTGAAGATGCCATCAAGCACATCAATGCACGCCCAGACGTGACCGAACCGGTGAATATTTCCTATATTCCGCTGGATGACAAGCCAGCCTATAACATCTTCGCGACGGCGAATACCACCGCGGTATTCCAGTTTGAATCCGTCGGCATGAAGAAGATGCTCAAGGAGGCGCGTCCAAGCAAGTTCGAAGAAATTATCGCCTTCGTATCGTTATATCGTCCGGGTCCAATGGATCTGATTCCTGACTTTATCCATCGTATGCATGGTGGCGAGTTTGAATACCTGCATCCATTACTGGAAAAGGTATTAGAGCCGACTTACGGGATCATGGTCTACCAAGAACAGGTAATGCAGTCGGCACAGTTCTGTGCCGGCTATAGCTTGGGTGGTGCGGACTTACTTCGTCGTGCGATGGGTAAGAAAAAACCTGAAGAAATGATCAAGCAGCGTAAGATCTTCATTGAAGGTGCTGCGAAAAAAGATATCGATGAAGCAACGGCGAACCATATCTTCGACTATATGGAAAAATTCGCAGGCTATGGCTTTAACAAATCGCATGCTGCAGCCTATGCACTTGTCGCCTATCAAACAGCTTGGTTGAAAGCGCATTATCCTGCTGAATTCATGTCAGCGGTGATGACCTCGGAAATGCAGAACACTGATAACGTGGTGTTCCTGATTGATGATTGCCGTCATAACGGACTGGAAGTATTACCACCATCGGTGAATATGTCGATTTACCAGTTCCATGCCAGTGATCCAAAAACTATTGTGTATGGTTTAGGTGCGATTAAAGGCGTGGGTGAAGCGGCAATGCAGTCAGTGATTGAATCACGTCAGAAAGAAGGTCCTTATAAAGACCTGTTTGACTTCTGTCACCGTATCGACCTGAAAAAAATCAATAAACGTACGCTCGAAGCCTTGATCCGTGCTGGTGCACTGGATTGCTTGGGCATTGAACGCGCTGATTTAATGGCACAGCTTCCTGAAGCAGTACAGGCTGCAGATCAGGCCCGTCAGAACCGTGAAACCGGGATCATGGATCTATTTGGTGAAGTTGAAGAAGTTCAGCGTAAACCGGCCAAACCGGTGAAACCTTGGTCTGATGAAGTCCGTCTCAAAGGTGAAAAAGATACACTCGGCCTATATCTAACGGGTCACCCAATTGATGTATATCGTAATGAGCTAAAAGCATTCGTACCTTGTCAGATCAATGAATTAACCCCGACCCGCCGTGGTGTAACGACTGTGTTTGCTGGTCTGGTAGTCGATGTCGCTAACTTCCCGAACCGGATGATGGTGACATTAGATGATGGTACGGCACGTATCGAAATCTCCACCAACCATGAACGCTTCCAGCGCTTTAAAGACATCGTTCAGGTTGATAAAGTCGTGGTGATTGAAGGTGAAATTTACGAGCGTGAAGGTTTTGATCGCCCACTCGGTCGTTTGACCAAAGCCTTTAGCCTGAATGAAATCCGTCAGAAACGTGCTAACAGCATCAAGATTACCTTGCAAGCTGAACATTACAGCAAAACCCTCAGCCGTGACTTGCAGCAAATTCTGATGCCATATACCAATGTGGATATGAGCACGCATATTCCAGTGATTCTGTATCTGGATTATGGCTATGCCACAGCTGAACTGCATCTGGGCTTAAGCTGGAAAGTTGCACCACTGGATGATCTTCTCGCCAAGCTGCGTGACTATTTTGGCAAGACCGCGCTCTATATCGAGTATCAGGTGAAGTCTAAAGCTGCACGTGCTGTATCTTATGAAGAAGCTAAGCCAGTTGAGGTTCCGCCTCCGCCTGCTGACATGAGCATGGACGATGCCTTGGCACAATATGAAGCTGAATCTCAGCTGCAGTATTCATAAATCTCCCATTTTAATATATCCAAACTGGAATCATCATGAGTCAAATTGACAATGCTGCTGTTTCAGCACATCTCTCCCATGTGCGTATTGTCATGGTTAATACCACCCTGCCTGCCAATATTGGTAGTGCCTTACGTGCCATGAAAACCATGGGCCTGTGCAAACTGGTCTTGGTTGCACCAAAAACCTACCCGCATCCAGATATTGATGCGCTGGCTGCAGGTGCAACCGATCTGATCGAACAGATTGAAATCGTAGAAACGCTAGAAGAAGCCATTAAAGATTGCCAGATCGTCTTTGGTACCAGTGCGCGTAGTCGCACTATTCCATGGCCTTTACTAGATGTCCGTCCAGCGGCAGAAAAAGCACTTTCTGCTGTGGTGCAAGAAAAACAGGAAATTGCGATTCTGTTTGGCCGTGAAGACCGTGGTCTGACCAATGAAGAACTGGCGATGGCGAATTATCACTTAACTATTCCTGTGAATACGGATTACGGCGTATTGAATGTCGCTCAAGCCATTCAGGTGATCTGCTATGAGTTACGTATGGCTGCACTGGATCAGGTTGAACACCCACGTGATCCAAAAGCCACCATGCAAGTCATTGATGGCATTGAAATGGAGTGGGATGAACCGCTGGTGACCCATGAACAGATGGAACAGTTCTACCCGCATCTGGAAAAAATGCTGGCAGAAATTGAATTTATGGACCCAAAAAACCCACGATTACTTCCTTTACGCTTGCGTCGCCTTTTCGGACGTATACAATTAGATCGTATGGAATATCACTTACTTCGTGGTATTTTCACTCGTGTTCAGGCACTGAATAACGGCACCTGGAAAAAATCTTCCCATACATCACAACAGGATGAGGATCAAAACTAATGCTAAAACAGCTCAAAGAAGATATCCAAGCTGTCTTTGCGCGCGATCCTGCAGCACGCAATACCTTAGAAGTCTTAACCACCTACCCTGGCATCCATGCACTAATTATGCATCGCATGGCACATGAGCTATGGAAAAAAGACTGTAAAGGTACAGCGCGTGTTTTGTCCTCTTTTAGCCGTTTTACAACAGGTATCGAAATTCATCCGGGCGCCAAGATTGGTAAACGTTTTTTCATTGATCACGGCATGGGCGTTGTGATTGGTGAAACTGCGGAAATTGGCGATGATGTCACCCTGTATCATGGTGTGACTTTAGGTGGTACAACCTGGAATAAAGGCAAACGTCACCCGACTCTGGAAGATGGCGTTGTTGTTGGTGCAGGTGCCAAAATCCTGGGTCCATTCACGGTAGGTAAAAATGCCAAGGTCGGTTCCAATGCTGTGGTTACCAAAGCAGTTCCGCCGAATACCACAGCGGTTGGCAACCCAGCGCGCTTTATCACCAAAGATCAGCCAAAAGATGATGCTGAAGCACGTCGTCGTGATTATGCCGAAAGTATTGGCTTCCAGCCATATGCAACCACACAAGACCAGTCTGATCCGATTATTGAAGGCATGCGTGTTCTACTTGACCGTATTCAACAAAATGAAAAACGCATGAATACGCTGTGCAACCGCCTGTCTTTGCTTGACCCGACTTTCAAGAAAAACCAGTTAAATGAACAGCCATTTAGCAAAGAAGAACTTAAAATTCTGGAAGATGCGCGCCGTGAGTGCGAAGCACAAACCAGTCAGTCCAAGGCCTGACTGTAAATCGTAATTCTTTTGTAACACGCATTTGCTTGCATGATCGCAGCACTTTTCATAGACTGACGATCATGCATTTTTTTGAATAGATGTTTTAAAAAATAACATAAATGGACGGATATTATGACCTTGAAGCCCTTAGCAATTTCTTGCTTAGCTTTTACCATGACGGCGTGCTCTATGGCACCGACATCAAGCAAACAAGAACAGAAACCAGCTGATCAGGTAGTTTTTGTTGAACCTGAAATTACTCCGCCATTTTATGCTTTAAACCCGTTTAACTATAACGAACCACCTCCATTTGAAGTTCATTTGCAAAAGGCCGCTGCGCAGCCAGTGACAAAAATGGTGGTGACTGATCCTAAAGATCCGTCTAAACAGTTAACCCTAGATGTAAACAAGCTGATTATCCCGATGGTGGATAGCAATACACGCAGTATGCGTTATGCAGCACTTGCCAATGAAAATGAAATCGACATTACCGAAATCGATGATTTCTTGCAGATGGTAGAAGGTAAAGCGCGTCATTATCCACCTCGTTTTAGCGACCGTCAGGAACGCCGTGGTTTTGAAGCAAAGCTTCGCGAAGTTTCTCAACAACTGGATACTTTAGCTTCACGTCCAAATGCTTCATTTGATGTATTAATGCGTGCATTTAAGGCCAGCGTGATGGCACGTAATCTTGATTTAGGTTCTATCTATACCACCAAGTCAATGACCTATGCACAGCGCATTCTTCGTATCAACCAGGATGATGCTGAAGCAAACTTCTGGTTTGGCTTTGGTCTGTCTGAAGGTGGCGGTCATCGTGAAGCGATTCAGTATTTGGACAAGGCAATGCAGGCGGGTGTTCAGGAAGCTTATTTATCTGCGGCAAATAACTACATTGCCATGGAGAATAAAAAGAATGCTGTTCAGGTTCTGAATAATTACAAAATTAAATATCCTCAAGAAGCTGAAGTCGCTGATCGTCTGATTCAGGAAATTGAAAAACAGGGTCGCTGGAACGTATGGCAAGTCATGCAAACAGCCGCTCCTGCACCAACAACCTCGGCGCCTACACCAGCACGATAAGCTATATTTCAGATTCATAATATTACAAATAGACCGCTCCGGCGGTCTATTTTTATGGGAAAAAATTAGTAAAATACAAAGCATTATCAAGCTTTATAATTTTAAATGAGTGTTCAAAGTCTTTATGCACGAGAAAATAAATAAGATAGCATTACTTTGCACTGTACTCATGACAGCTATATTGAGTGGCTGTCAGGTGGTGAGTGTTAAAGAGCAGGCTATTAATGTCACCATCAATAATGAACGCGATAGCATTCTTACACGCGATAAGTTGAGTGAAGCCAGTCTGAATGTCCTGTCCATGACCGGACGTGAAGCACAAGTCTGTGAAAATAATCCAGAAGAATGTGTGAAAGAGCTACAAGAAATTCCACAGATTCTGGATGAGCAATTACTTTCAACATCAAGTGAATTATATCTAGCTAAATCACTACAGCTGGGTAAATCGGCTGAATGTAAAACCAGTGCTCTGGCTAAAACCCGATCTGAAGAAAAACAGCAACTGCAAACCCAGAACCTGCAAAAATGTCAGGAACAGCAGTTACAAATGCTGGATAAAAGTATCCGCTACAGTTATGCCTATCTGTTCCAGACCGAACGTGCGCCACAAGACCGGATTTTCGACAACCGACAAGTTCAGATTCGTGACTTTTATAACCTGGCGATTGCTCATTTAATCCAGATCTACGCGGAACGTTATAAAACCAAAGAAGCCGGACAACGTCTACAGGTTGGCAACAGTGTCTATACCATTAATCTGGACAATTTCCCCCAGCTCAAGAATCAGTCGATTGAACAGTTAATGTCGACCTATAATATGAACTTCTCTGGTCTGCGCTCGATTACCCGTCGTGACGGTTTCGGCTCTGAGTTTCTGGTGGTTTTGCCGGAAGAAAAAATTTCCAAAAAAGATAAAAAATATCTGGTTGATCCACTACATTACCAATATCAAAATGGCGTAAATCCTTTTATTCATTCAGCACGTTATCTGGCAACCACAATTACTGCCATTCCAGAATCAGCGAACTCTGTAGAACAGATCCTAAATAACAGCAACTTCCATTTAAAACTTTATGACCCGTATAAATATGACAAGATTGAAGTTGCTAATAAGGAATATGCTTTAGCGGCAAACTTTTCAGCGCCTTATGGGCTATGGCTGGCAGAAAACAATCTGGGACGCGCAGCTTATCTAACACTGATCAATCGTGACGATAATCTGGTCATGCCGCATCTGTTTATGCTGGAACCTTATAATCCAAATAAAAAGGTTTTGGTGCTGATTCATGGTTTGGCCAGCAGCCCGGAAGCCTGGATTCGTTTAACGAATGATATTATGGGTGATCCGGTCTTAAGAGAAAATTTCCAGGTGTGGCAGGTCTTCTACTCAACCAACATGCCTATTCTGGAAAGCCGTTTCCAGATTAATGCGCTGCTTCAACAAGGTTTCGCGCGTATTAGCAATAATGCACCAGCCAAAAAAGAAGCTGTCCTCGTCGGACACAGTATGGGCGGTGTCATTGCTCGTCTATTGGTAAGTGATGCAGATATTACCGAGCCCGCTTTTAATATTGTAAAAAATTCAAAGCTGACCAAATTCCGGGATAATCCACTCTTTAAAGCGCGTTTAAAAATGCAGCCTGTTCCGAATTTTAGTCGCGCTATTTTCCTGGCAGCACCGCATAAAGGCACCGATTATGCAGATCGCTGGCATACCAAACTGGCACGTAAAATTATTCGTGTTCCGAGTGCCTTTTTGGATGCATTTGCTGACACTGTCCAAGGTGAAATTGGCTTAAGTGATTTTCTGCATGAAGTTGGTCGTGACCTGATTCAAAATGGGCCGAGTGATCTTAGTAAGAAATCAAAATTCACGGCACTGACCAAAGATATCAATCCTGCACCGGGATTCAAATTTCACTCGATTATTGGCAACAATACAGATAGCGATGATGAAAACATCATGACTGATGATGTCGTTGCTTATCAGAGTGCATATCTTGAAGGAGCGGCTTCCAATAAAATTATCAAAGGTGGACATTCTGTTCAGGAAACGCCTGAGGCTGTACTGGAACTCCGTCGTCTTCTCAGATTACATCTGGTTGATCTGGGGTTGTATGCCCCTGATTAAATCTTGATTGTCTTGTCCTGAAATAGATT